>JAGADU010000012.1 GCA_017613435.1 Lachnospiraceae bacterium
GCTCGCCTGAGATAGTTTTCTCTACGAGGAATGCAGTCTTTTCGCTCTCACCGGGAATCTTAAAGCCCTTATCAAGCATAATTGTAATGATTCGCTCAAAACCGATTGAGAATCCGCATGCGGGAGTATCGTTGCCTGTGAACTTGCCGATCATCTTGTCATATCTTCCGCCGCCTGCTACTGCGCAGTTAAGTTCGGACATTTCGATTTCGAAAATTGTACCTGTATAATAACCCATACCTCTTACAAGTGTAGGATCAAAAGCAAGCGTAAAATCTGCAGTCTTTGCTGCATTTACGGATGCGAAGATTTCTTTTAAGTTTTCGGTAACGCTTGCATCAAGAAGATCTCCTAATTTTTCTTTTAAGAAATCAATATTTGAAACGCTTGCTTCTCCGTTTTTGCCCATCTCATCGAAAAGTGCCATGTATTTTTCAACTGTGGAAGCTTCAAAGCCGTTGGCGATTAAATCTTCCTTAACACCGTCAAATCCGATTTTATCCATCTTGTCGAGGATTACGAATACAAGGTCAATCTTGTCTTCATCAAAGCCTGCGTATGCAGCCATTGCCTTAAGGATTCTTCTTTCGTTAATCTTCACCTTAAAATTGCTGAATCCGAGTTTTGATAAAAGAGTCGTTGTGGCAAGCACAAGTTCGATTTCCGCAAGGTTGCTCTCTTCACCGAGAATATCGATATCGCACTGCATGAACTGACGGAATCTTCCCTTCTAGGGTCTGTCCGCTCTCCATACGCTTCCCATCTGAAGTGCCTTAAAAGGTGCGGGAAGGGTCGCCTGGTTGTTTGAATAAAATCTTGAAAGGGGAAGCGTTAAATCGTAACGAAGACCTGAGTCTGTTAAATCTGCCTCGCTCTGTGCTTCTTCAAGGTTAAGCTTCTCGCCTCTTTTCATGATTTTGAAAATCAGTTTTTCGTTTTCGCCGCCCTGATTTGAACAAAGGTTTTCAATGTGTTCAACCGCAGGTGTTTCAATATGTGAAAATCCGAAGGATTCATAGGTTTTTTCTATCACGGAGATACAGTAATCCCTGATTCGCATCTCCTCGGGTAAAATATCTTTCATGCCCGTAACGGGCTTTTTTGTCAAACTCATTAAATTAACCTCGTCTCTTAATAATTCATTGAAAGCGGATTGTATTTTCGCTCGTGTTCTATTGTCGTAAAATCGTTATGTCCGGGATAAACCTTTGTCTCTTCGGGAAGTTGTAAAAGTCTTTCAACGGATCTTTGCATATCTGCAGAGGAACCGTTTTCAAAATCCGTTCTTCCGTAGGTTTCAAAAAAAAGTGTATCGCCGGAAAAAAGAATGTTATCGTCTTCAAAATAAAAGCAGACTCCTCCGGGTGTATGTCCGGGTGTTGCTATAACTTTGCATTTCATGCCTCCGACAGTAATTTCGTCACCGTCAGAAAGTTCGTAATCAAGTTTTATGCTTATCTGCTTGTTTACCTTTACGGACTGATTCATTTGGGGATCCAAAAATCCTTCAGCATCGTCTTTGCCGCCGTAAATAGGTGCATCGCAGAGTTTCTTAATTCCTTCCACTCCAAGTATATGATCGAAATGCGCATGGGTCAGAAAAATGGCTTTTATGGTCAGGCCTTTTTCTCTTAATCTGGTCACAAGCATTTCGCCGTCTCGCGCGGGATCTATGATAATGCAGTCGTATTCGCCATCCTTATGTAAAAAGTAAGTATTGTTTCCAAGCATGCCAAGGGTGAGGCATCCAACTTTAATCTGAGACATTTTTGTTTTCCTTTTATTTTGTTCTCTCGACTTCTATTACGCCGTCAATGCCCGAAAGCTTGGCACAGATTTTGTCGAGTTCTTCCTTGCTTCTGATTCTGAATGAAAGGCGCATTGTTGCAACACCCTTCTTGGAAATATTTGTATGAAGCATATTAATCATCGTATCGTTTTCCGTAAATATCTTTGTGACATCATAAAGAAGTCCGGTACGTTCATTAGCAAATATTGTGATTTCGGCAAGATAATTGTCAAGTTCGCCTTCAATTGCTTCAGCCAGCCAGTCAGCTTCAATGATTCTCTGTCTGTCTTCTTCAGAAAGCACCTCTGGACTTAAGTTCACGCAGTCTTTTCTGTGAATTGTAACACCGCGTCCTCTTGTAATAAATCCGACGATGTCATCTCCGGGAATTGGATTGCAGCATTTGCCGAAACGAACTTCAACATCATTGGTTCCGTTAACCGTAATACCGTTTTTCTGATTGGCCTTGAATTTGTACTGATTGTTTCTGATAGACTCAAGAACTTCCTCGTTGGTAAATACCTTCGGATGGTCCTTGTCGTACATTGCAACTATTCTGTTGATAGCCTGGCCTTCTTTGATGCCGCCGTGTCCGATGGCTGCAAGAAGTGCATCCCAGTCCTTAAACGAATAATTGTCGAGCAGTCTCTTTTTATAATCATCAGTTAATATTAATGTTAAATCGATATTGTTCTGCTTACAGTATTCCTGAATCTTTTCACGGCCTTTAACAATGTTCTCGTCTTTCTGCTGCCTCTTGAACCACTGGTTAATCTTGTTCTTGGCCTGAGTAGAACGAACCTTCTTAAGCCAGTCACGTGAAGGGCCGTTTGAGTTGTTGCTTGTAATGATTTCAACAATATCACCGTTCTTTAAGGCGTAATCGTTTCCGACATGAACATTGTTAACCATTGCTCCGACCATCTTGTTGCCGACATCGGTATGAATGGCGTATGCAAAGTCAATGGGCGTAGAACCGCTCGGAAGTTCGATTGTACGGCCTTTGGGTGATGAACAGTAAATATTTTCGGTTAAAATATCAAGGTCGTCGTGAATGAGGGATAAGAACTTTTCGTTATCCTCTTCCTCAAGACACTCTGTAAGGCTTCGAAGCCAGTCGCTCTTTTCAACCTCTTTGGCTGAAACCTTTTTACCGTCCGATTCTTCTTTGTATTTCCAGTGGGAAGCGATACCGTATTCAGCTTCCTTGTGCATTTCTCTGGTACGAATCTGTATTTCGAAAGGAGCCTTTGCATCGGTTGTATCA
>JAGADU010000013.1 GCA_017613435.1 Lachnospiraceae bacterium
AAAAATAAAAACACCGCCGTATAAAAATCATACAGCGGTGTTTTTGTCGCAAGGGGATTAAATGCGATTATTCTTCATCCGTATATCCCGAAAAATATGTGGATTCAACCTGAACTTCTCCGTTTCGGTTGACGGTTATATTAAATGTGGGGCCTCCGGGTTCCGAAATCGAGGTTTTGCAAATTCCGTTTGAATCGAACTGATCGGTAATATCCTTTTCCTGACCGTGATAATAAATGACTACGTCTCCGTCATCGAAAAAATCCACCCGCGGCACATCTGTGGCATTACGGTATTCTTCCTCGGTTATGGCTTTGACATCATCTTCGGAATCCAAAATAAATCCGCCGCCGAACGCTTCGTGATATTCTCCGCGCGAATCCGTATAAGATGCATCAAATATGTCTTCTTCGTTTATTGTTACTTCCTTTTTTATGTCGTTAATCCAAACCTCTATTGTTGTCTGTATTCCTCCGATATTGGCTGCATAAGCGGTTATTCCCATGCCGCCGAGTGAAACAACTGCGGCGCAGGCCGCGATTATTCCTCTTACAATACCGAATTTTTTCTTTGCTTTTGCCATTAATTCTACCTCCGGTGAAAAAGTGTCGGAGGTATGCAAAACCGAAAATGCCTGTTTGTATTTTTCTTTATTCGTCATTTTCCCATTCCTCCTTTAACGTTTCCTTGAGAAGGTTTCGTCCACGTGATAATCTTACTTTCACATTGCTTTCGGATATTTTTAAAATCTCCGAAATCTCTCTGACGGTGTAATCCTCATAATAAAACAGGTGAATGGCGATGCGATATTTTTCGGGAAGTTTCATGACCGTTTCAAACAGTTCCCTTGATTCTTCCCCTTCGAAAGCCAACGTTTCCATTGTTTCGTCCAGAGTTACCTTGTTTTTTCTCCAGAACGAATTGTTTATATTTTTTGCTTTATTGATTGCCACCCGTATCAGCCATGCTTTTACGTGTTCTTCCGTCTCAAATTGTTTACGGTTCGAAAAGTACTGTACAAAAGTGTCCTGAACGACATCTTCCGCATCATGCGGATTTTTGCATATGTTAAATGCAACCGCATACAGGTTGTTTTTGTACTTTTCGACCAGTTCCATAACCTGTGGTCTCATGAGTTCTCCCAAAGTTGTTTTAAGGCCTTTCAACAATAATACAAACGGAAAGGGGAAAAGGTTACAAAAAATTTACAGCCATTTTTTTAATTTGAATACAATCAGGCTCACAACGACAATCAGAACGCTTACGATTATAACTATCGGATATCCGAGCTTGGATGTCAGCTCCGGCATGTACTGGAAGTTCATGCCGTACCATCCGGCTATAACGGTAAGGGGCATGAATACGGTCGTTACGATTGTCAGAACCGTCATGATTCTGTTTTGCTTGATATCAAGATGAGCTTTGTAGATATCTCTGATTTGAATCGCGTGGTCGCTTACCGCGATGGTTTCGTCCCTCATTCTTTCGATACGGCTTGTGAAAAGCTTAAAGTATCTTAAGTTTTCATGTAAAAAGAAATTGTTTTCGTTCTCCTCGAGCTCCTGGGAAAAATCCAAAAGCTGCTCGTAGTGAACCCTCAAATCTCTTATTTCGCTTCGTATGTCGTTGGCGCGATCCGAGATTTCCTCGCCGCAGTCCTTTGCGATCAAATCTTCCATTTCGGTCAGTTCTTTTTCGTATCTCTCGATAAGCTCTCTGTCCTGTCTGACTATCTCTTCAAGGAAATCGTATATAAATCTCTCAAGGCTCGGGAATCTCCATTTTTTGGTCTTTTTTATATTGTCGATAATACCGTTCACGTAATTGTGATCGTCGATAAAAACGATTCCTTTTTCATCGAGCGCAAACAAAAAATCGTAATATTTGCCGAAATCGTCTCGGTCCGGAATACTGAAACACCCTGTCAGCGAATCGTAGTTAACGACAGCTTTGGTGGAATAAATTTCGTTAGGGTCGATGTCCAAATCGATACCCATTTCAAAATCCTCTTTGGTATTTCTCCACTCTTCAAGCGTCAAAACCGCCACATACTGGCTCTGACCTTTTCTGAATTTGTTTCTTGAAGTCTCTTCGAGTTTTTCCTTAATGAGATAATACATATTCTTTCCTTCCTGAATAAACATTAATTATTCCGCACTCTTTTTTATTATAATACAATCTCCGCGATTTTCGAAATTTTTACCGGGTGTTGACAAAAAAATAAAATGAGTGTATTTTTGTATTATAACAACTAATACAAGGTATACAAACTTTTCGGAGGGCTTTATTATGAACAAAAAACAGGTCGTTAAATTTTTGTTATTTGTTTTTATAACCGCATATTCCATCCAAATCGCAGTATCCCTGATTGCTTTGAAAAATCCCATGGGACTCGGGAACATGTTTTTTGGCGCGGGTTTGATGGTCGTAATGTTCACACCTTTCTTCGGAACGCTTTTTGCCAAAGGAAATTTAAAAGGCATCGGTTTTAAGCCCAAATTCAAAAAAGCGGCTTTTCTCATTCCGGTCTGCATGTTTGCTCCCGCGATAATTTCAATAATCGGCGCTGCATTATTTTTCCTCGTTTTCCCCGATTATTTGGATTTAAGCGGCTCTTACCTGCAAAGTTCCCTCCCCGAGGGAGTAAATCTTTTGGATATCCTGGAACAGAACGGACTGTCATACGGAATATATGTTGCGATATCCTTTGTTTCCTCGATTACATATGCGCCCGTTATCAACATGTTTCTCGCTATCGGCGAAGAGGTGGGCTGGAGGGGCTTCCTTTATCCCGAACTCAACAAAAGCATGGGTAAAATTCCCACATGGCTTCTCGGCGGCCTCATCTGGGGTGCCTTCCACTTCCCTGTAATGATTTTGGCAGGTTATGAATACGGCACAACCTATTGGGGTTTCCCCGTTGTCGGAATGCTCGTATTTTCTCTCTTTACCGTTGCGCTCGGTTTAATTTCGGAAGTTATTTACGACAAAACCAAATGTATCTGGTATCCGTCCCTTCTTCACGGAGCCGTAAACGCTTCCAATTTTGTAATGCTGTTTTTCAATATCAACAAAGAAAATTCCGATAAAATGACGATTCTCGGCCCCTGCTTTAACGGACTCGTTGCGGGTGTGCCCCTTCTTTTAACCGCCGTTATCGTGGGCATGGTTTCTTTGAAAAAGAAAAAGGAAATAACGGAGGGCTGACATGATTATTAAAATTAACGAATACTCCGATGTTCCGATTTATATGCAGATAAGAAATCAGATAGTCATGGGGATTTCATCCGGGGAACTCGAAGCCGGAGAACAGCTTCCGACCGTAAGAGCGCTCTCCTCCGAGATCGGAATCAATACGATGACCGTCAGCAAAGCATATCAAATCCTTAAATCGGAAGGATATATTTTGACAGACAGAAAAAACGGCGCCAGGGTCCGGACCGAAATAAACCAGTCCAAAACCCTCGGAAGCCAGAACACCGAAGAACTCAAACGAATCGTTTCCGAAGCCAGATTATCCGGCATCTCGAAGGAAGAGTTTGAAAACATAATTAACGAAATGTGGGGTAACTGATATGAAGGAATTTTTAATGGCTTTTACAATTTATATTTGTCTGGTTCCCGTAGCGATAGTAATGTATTTTTACATGTATCCGAAGAACTGGAAAACAAAAAACAGAATTCTCGGCGTAAACAACAGAAAAGAATTTAAAGAAGGAAACGCTGCCGAATTCATCGATATTTTGAATGCAGCGCACAGAAAGCAGGCGCTTGTGATAACCGTGGGCATTGTGATTGTTTCCACAATCATCCTCTTTATTCCCGAAATGTTCGTAAAGATGATTGCGTCAACGCTTTTCGTGTATGTGGCTTTGATTCTTCTCGCAATTCCCTACGCGCTCGGAAACGCCGAAATGAAAAGATACAAAAAGAATCTCGGTATCTTAAGCGAAAACAATATTTATGCGGATCTTAAGACCGTCGGAAGCATTCATGCTTTAAACAAACCCTTGCTTATCGTATTAAACATTATCGGCCTTTTGATTCTCGCTGCGGCAGTGTTAATCGATACCGGCGTCATTCCCGTTTCCTTTGCAATCTTCAAAGGAACGTTTATGGTAAGTACTTTGATCCTTGCGTTTGAATTCACCAATCTGATTCTTTTCCCGATTTCTTTTATGGTAGACAATTCCAGAAACGAAGTCATTTGCGAGGACAGCAACGTCAATGCCAATTACAACCGCGCCAAAAAGAAAATCTTTGCCGACATGATGATTTTGTCAACGATTATAAATACCGCTTTTTCGCTTATCTGCCTGCTCGCTTTCAAATTCATCTCTTCTGAAATGTCTTCGGTTTTGTTGGTTATTCTTTACATGTTTATGCTTTTCGGAGTCATAATATTGTTTTGTTCGAAAAAGAAAAAACTCGAAGAAAAATATTCCGAATACCAGGGCAATCTGGTTGAAGATGACGATGACAATTGGATTTTGGGTATCTTTTATTACAATCCCAAAGACAAAAAGCTCAATGTCGAAAAAAGAGTCGGCGTTGGCTGGACCGTAAATATGGCTCATCCCGCGGGAAAGATACTGACGGTTATTCTCGCCCTTACGGTTGTCGGTTCGCTTCTCTCAATGGTTTGGATCGGTCTTATGGGCTTCACTCCGATAAGAATCATCGAAAAGGACGATTCCTTAATCTGCCACCAGTTATGGGATGAATACACCATTAAAACAAACGACATTTTGTCGGTAAGCAGCGGCGATTTAAGTACGCTTCACGCGGTCAGGGTTGCGGGCACCGGAATGGATAATGTCGCAAAAGGCAATTTCAATGTCAACGATGGCGAAAAATGTAAATTTTTCTTAAATCCCAAGGTCGGCAAATACATAAGAATCGAAACTTCCGACCAAATTTATTACATAAGCGCCGATACCTTAGAGGAAACGGAAGCGCTTCTTGAACATCTTCAATAAAAGTTCTTTTCCTTTTTAAGGTCATTGTACCGAAACGGATGCCGAAAGGTGTCCGTTTTTCCTTGTTCAAAAGAATAATAAATGATAGTATAAAAATGCAGGTTTTATCAAAAGGAACCGTTTGCAAAATTTCGGAATTTTTTGGTACTGATTATGGAAAAAACAGCTTTAATTTTTACCGGAGATATCGGTTTTGACAAATATATGGATAAAAGATGGGAGGATGCGAATCTTCTCTCCGACGAAGTACGCTCCTTTTTGTCTTCGGGAGACCATCTGATTGTAAATGTCGAGGGGCCCCTTTACGAAAAAAAGCAGGCCGAAGCAACAAGCGGAACGCTTTCCCTTTTGCACGGAATGGACCCGAAGGTCGGAGATTTTCTCGAGGGAATCGGGGCGGATATCTGGAATATCTGCAATAACCATATTATGGATGCGGGCGAAGAAGGAATGATTTCGACCCTGCAAAATGCCGCATCGCACCGGGCTCTGACGCTCGGCGCCGGGCGAAACGAAGAAGAGGCGAGAAAGCCGGTTGTCTTAAACGAAGCCGGCGGAATAGGCCTTATCGGAGTCGGTTATCAGAGAGCCTGCAGAAAAGCGGGAGAGTCAACCCCCGGCTGTTATTCCTGGAGCGATCTCGAAAATATCGAAAAAGACATAAAAGAAATAAAGAAAAAATGCAGATGGTGCATAATCTCGGCGCATGCGGGCGAAGAATTTACGGCGCTTCCCTCCCCTTATACGAGGGAAAGATATCTTAAATTCCTCGACATGGGAGCGGATATAATCATTGCGCACCACCCCCATGTTCCGATGAATTACGAAACTTTCCCGGGTAAAGCGATTTTTTATTCGCTCGGAAATTTCATTTTCGATACCGATTACCAGCGCGCGCAGTTTAATACCGAATACGGAATATTCGTCAAACTCCTGCTCGATGAAAATTCGTTTTCCTTCGAACCCTTCGGCATCAGAATCGACCGCGAAAACGAACGCATCATAAAAGGCAGTCTTCCTGAGATTTTTACCGATGTCAATGCAGCGGAATACGAGAAGCTCCTTCCTCTTTCGTCGAAAATGTTTATCGAAAATACCAAGAGGCAGTGGCGCTTCCTTAAACCCGACGAATTTAAAAACGCCACCGACGAAGACTGGGTGGCAAACTTTTACGAACCCCTTCGAAGCGGAAGGGTTCCGGGCGAATGCCTTGATTTTCAGATTATCTATCCACTCTCCCTTCTTGCAAAAGAAGAAAAATGGAAGGAAAGCACGCTCGAGGGCGTAAAAGATTTCATCCTAAGACAGATTCCCTGAATATCATAATTCCATATCATAAAAAAGAACCCCGAATGTTTAATGCGACATTCGGGGTTTTGTAAATCCATGGGTTTATCTTATATTGTTTACGAGACCGACGGATATGTATTTATCCACAACGGCTCTGAAATCGGTGCCTTCCTCGGCGTCCTCGTTGTAAATTCCGTCAACCATGTAAAGCTTTGTTCCGTCTTCTCTTTCTTCGATCATTTTGTATCGATCGTGGTAAAAAGAATCTTCGGAAGTAATCAAATCACGCTTTATTCCTTTGCATTCTTCGACTTTTCCGGTCGGGAAATTGATATTTAAAATCTGGTTTCTCTCGGGTCTGAAATCGATATATTCCGAAAGAAGTTCTTTTATATATGCATCCGTTATGTCATGGCATTTACTGGCGTTTTCCGAGAGGGCGATTGAAATAAATCCCTGAAAAGACGCCTCGAACGCAGCCCCGCAGGTGGCGGAATACTGAATGTCCGAAGCCACATTGTATCCGTAATTGATTCCGGAGAGCACAACATCGGGTTTGTAGGGCATTACGCTCAAACTCCCTACCCTGACGCAGTCCGCGGGTGTTCCGCTGCATGCAAAAGCTTTGACGCCCTCCACCGGGAAATCCACTTCTTTTATCTCAACCGGTTCCCTTAATGTAATGCAATGCGATGCGGCGCTTCTTTGATGTGCGGGTGCTATGACCCATACTTCGCCGAATTCCTTTGCGGTCTCGGCGAGCCTTATTATTCCCTCGGCATCTATTCCGTCATCGTTTGTTATCAGTATTTTACGCACTTTTATTTCGCCTTTCCGATTTCGTTTTGCCCGTTATCCTTAACCGGGTCTTTTATGATTTTTTCCTTAACATCCGTTATTTTCTCCGCAATTTCGTTTATAAAAGGAATAACGGGTTTGTTACGGTCATTGATAATGTCAATTGCTTCTTTGCCCGATAATGCGGCCATCGGAAGCCCGCCGGGGTATCTTAACCAGTGACCGGCAAGAAATGCGTTTTCAACACCGCTAATCTCCGCGGAAATCGTTGATTTCTGGCTTATTGCGGTCGTTATGAAACGCATGTAGGCTCCGTTGGTGTCATTGTTTCTTCTGGCATATGTATACGGAGTCCATGTGTCGAGAATTTTAATCCTGTCCTCATAATCGGGGAATCTTTTGACGATTTCGGAAAGGATTGCGTTCGCAATGTTAAGCTTGGCCTGTTTATATCTTTCGACATCGGATTTGTAGAGTTTTTTCCAGAATTTGAAATCTTTTTCGTATTGGATAATCATGACCTGAACGACGGTTTTGCCCTCGGGCGCGATGTAATCGCCGTACTGTCTGTAATTCTTTAAATAAATTCTCTCGATTTTTTGCATGCCGACTTCAATCGGATTGCATGCGAACCCGAGCGAATCGTCTATTTCTTCGAAAAGACCGTCCACCGCAAAAGCCGCATGAAATGCCGAATATATCGGATACTGCTTTTCGTATTTGATGATTTTATGCAAAATCTTGGGCTTTTGGGATTTTTTTCTGATTAATTTCGAGAATACGTATTTGAGGTCGCAGGCGCAGATAATGTAATCCGCCGATACTTCCTCTCCGTTTTCGAAAACAATCGTTTCGGCTCTCTTGGTTTTAATCTTGGCTTTCTTTTCGATCTTCGGAATTTTCTTTTTCTTAAGAACGATCTGCTTGGCCGCCATGTTGGGCTCGATTTTGCCGCCCTCCCTGACATAGGTTCTTATCAGATTGTCCGCGATTTTAATCGAACCGCCGTCAACGATGTCCGCATTTCCGCTCGCAAAAAAGCTGTATACGAGAATAAGCCAGTATGATTCGTACTCCTTTGCCGAAAAATCGAGAAGCAGATTTCTTATTGCCTCGCTCTTGAATTTCGCGGCCCACTGCTGCATATTAAGCCCCATATAAAGCATGGTCCGGCGCGCAAAATCAAAATGCGAAAGCACGGTTTCGGCTTCGCTCATCGTCCTTGCAAGCTTCATGATATGGGAAAGATTGGCCGTAATATCGCTCGCCACGTTTACAACATCTATAAAAAGATTAATCTCCGTCGCATCCTCGGGAGAAATCTCGAGCATTTCCTTTCTCGTTCTCTCGGTATCCCTCCACAAAGTAACTCTGACTCCGTCGGTTTCCGAGGATAAAAGAAACGGTCTTTGCACTATTTTGGTTTCGTCGTCGATTACACCGAGTTCCTTCCACATTTCGTATGTGGGAGAATTGACCTCGGTTCCGGTAAGCCAGTGAAGGCAGTTGTCGATTGCATAACCGTCGCGGTACCAACCGCTAAGACTTCCTCCCAAAACAGAGTTTTTCTCATATATAACCGTATCGTATCCGGCGCGCTGTCCGTATATTCCCGCGGATAATCCCGCTACGCCGCCGCCTATTATCGCAATTGTTTTTTTCATAAAAAAATGACCTTAATTTTACACCGATTAAAGTCATTTTAATATTCAAAAGCTTATTTTTCAACAAATTATCGTAAAAACACGGAGGGCTCATCGCAGTGCGCGCCGTAATTTTTTCTCGAATCAAACATAAAATCTATGAGGCTCGGATAGTATTCGATGAACTCGCCGTCAACAATCATTCTCTTGATTTCGTCCCTCGACGCCCATTTGGCCGCCTGAACTTCCTCGGGCTGAAGGATCAGACTGTCCAAATCGATATCTTCTTCGACAAAATAAAAATCGTCGAAGCCGTGCGGGAAATTGATTGTAAAATGCGGCCTTACTCCCGTAAAATCCCTTTTTATGCCAAGCTCTTCAAAAAGTTCCCTGCTTGCGCTTTGCTGCGAGGTTTCGCCGGCCTCGGTATGTCCGCCGACCGTAATATCCCAAAGATTCGGCCATCCTTTTTTGAAAGACTGCCTCTGCTGTATCAGCATTTCTCCCTTTGAATTGAAAATCAGAACATGAAGCACGCAGGTGTATGCATCCTCCGAAAAAGGATCGTTTCTTTGCATTTTGCCGATTTTGTTTCTGTGAATATCGTAAACGTCCCAGGTTTCCATGCTTCTCCTCCTATTCCGTCTTAACCTTTTTGGCCATCATCGGATAAATTGCGATTACAACGACCGCAACACCGATAAAGCAGACCGCAACACCGATTGTAAGCATCATTTTAACGCCGAAGGCATCAAGTATTTTTCCGCAAACCAGATTGCTGAAAACACCGCCTAAGGTTATCGCGGAATTGATAAAAGCCTGTCCTTTGACCTTGTCTTTATCATGCATGTAATTATCCGCAAAATACGCTGCCGCGGGAATGAATACCGCATATGCGAACATCTGGAAAGACTGGCTTACATACATTCCGAACATCGATGTCGCAAATATTAAAATCGCTGTTTTTATAAAAAACGAAACCGCTGAAAAAACCAAAAGGTGCCTCTCGCTTATCCTTTTTAACACAAATCCGATAAACGCCATCACGGGAAGTTCGAGAATTGCCTGCAAAAAAGTCGCATAGCCAAGCTGCGTTTCACTGCCCCCGAGGCTTCTTATGATCTGAATCATAAAATCGTTAATCATATTGTGCGCAAAGAAGCACAAAGCGGCTCCGAGCAAAAAGACCATAAAGAAAGGATATTTTTTGAAAAAAGACAAAAGACCGTTCTTTTCGTTTTCGGAAACACCGCTTTTTTCGGCGTTCTCAAAAATATCTGAATTATCGATGCCCCAATCTTTTTTTGTTTCGTCGTTTTGCGGCTTTTTATAAAAATATACAAGCAGAACCATGGCGGCCATGGCGCTTATGGTTACATACAAAATAATGTCCGTTCCGTAATTTTTGACTGCTTTCCCGAGGAAAAAGCTTGTTACGGCAAAGCCCGCCGAGCCCATTCCTCTCGCCAAACCGAAATGGATTTTGCAGCCCGCCTTCGAATATTCGAAATTCATCGCAATCATCATCGGCATATAGACGAACTGCACCGTGTACATCAGCACAAATATAAAGAAAATGGGCACTTTTTCGCCGCTTATGAAAATAAGTGCAACCGAACCCGCAAGCAAAAAGGACGACGATGCCATTACCGTGATTCGATTCGTCAAAAATTTTCCGCGGTCGATTATTCCTGCTACAAGGGGTTGTCCGAATACGGAGAGAATATTGGAAATCGCCAAAGCCAGACCGACCTGGGTATTGGTGAATCCCTTATCCAAAAGAAATATGCCGGCATATGCATGTATCGTGCAAAATGCGGCAAAATACAGGATATTTATGAAAGTATAACCTATTGTCCAAAACAGGGAATTTTTATTCATTCACTAAATCCTTACAATAAAGCGAAACCATCATGCTTCTTCGGTTTCGGGCCACTTGGAATACAGAATTTTCAAAAGAATCGGAGTCAGCACCGACGAAGTGATGATAAGAAGGATTACCGACGTGAAATACACAGGGTCGAGAAGTCCGACATTCATACCTTTTTGCGAAACAATCAAAGCCACTTCGCCCCTTGTCATCATTCCGACGCCGACCTTTAATGCGTGTTTCATCGGAGTTTTGCATGCTTTTGCAAAAAGTCCGCAGCCGATGATTTTGGTGAGCAAAGCAACCGCAACAAAGCAAAGCGAGAAAAGAAGTATTTCTCCGTTTATGTTTCTGATATTGGTTTTAAGTCCGATACTTGCAAAGAAAATCGGTCCGAAAAGCACATACGAATTGATGTCCATTCTTCTGGCGATAAATTCCGAATCGTGAATGTTGCAAAGAATGATTCCCGCAAGATAAGCGCCCGTAATGTCTGCGATTCCGAAATATTTCTCGGCGCAGTATGCCATTATGAGGCAGAAAGCCAGACCCGCAATCGTAATTCTTCTCGAATGAGGGTATCTCTGGTCGACTTTTTTGAATATTCTGTAGGCAAAAAATCCGCCGACAATCGAAATGCATGTGAAAAGAACCGTATTGCATACTACGGTTATGGGCTTTGCCGCAGAATCGTAAAAACCGATAACAACGGTAAGCACAATCATACCGATTACGTCATCTATAATTGCGGCATTGAGAATCGTGGTTCCGATTTTTCCTTTAAGATAGCCCATTTCGCGAAGCGATTCGACCGTGATGCTGACACTGGTCGCAGTCATAATCGTTCCGATAAACAAAGCTTTGAAAAAATCCTCGGTACCTACCGCCGCAAAACCGTAAAAAAGCATATAAAGAAGTGTTCCGCCGGCAAGCGGAACGAATACTCCGGCGCATGCCACGCCGAAAGCCATGGGGCCCGTTTTGACGAGATCCTTGAGATTTGTCTCAAGACCTGCGGAAAACATAAGCAAAATAACGCCTATTTCCGCCATCTGCAAAATGAAATCGTTCGTCTGAACCCAGCCCAAAAGACAGGGTCCGATAACGAGACCGGCCACTATTTCTCCGACAACCTGGGGCGCCTTGCATTTTCTGGCGATGATTCCGAAAAGCTTGGCAGCTACAATGATTATCGCGAGATCCTTAAACACACTGTATGCTTCCATTTGAATTACCCTTGTTTCTATATTAAGAACAAATTCGTTTTATACCGGGCGGGCTTATTCACAACCCGACTTTTCATATATTGCACCTTTTTTTGATTTTTTTCAAGTTTTCGAAAAAGTTCTCCGGTTTTTGTGTGAAAATTTGTCGTCACGGAGGGATTGACTCGTCCCTTGGGACCGAGTTTATACTGACCTTAAAGGAGAAAAAAGCATGAAGGTTTTGCGTATTTTATTAAAAAGAAACAGCCTGTGGGTTTTGCTCGCATCGGCTTTGGCAATTATATCCAACCTCTCCCAGATGATTTTTGCGTATTTTATCGGAGAACTCGTAAACAGGATAGAAACAAGAACCCTTATTTCTTTTTATTTTGTCGGCATATGCGCTCTGCTTATGGCTTCAAACGCTTTTACTCTTCTTTTGTACCAGTATGTCGGACGGCTCGCAGCCGAAAAAATGGCGCATTCGCTTCGTATGGGATATGCAAAAAAGCTGCTTTATTCGGCCCGCGAAATCGGAAAATGCGATGTTGCATCCGCAATGTCCGTTGCGCAAAACGAGCTTGCTTTTGCGAACAATTACCTCGGAAATACATTTTTTGACATAACGGGAATGCTTTTTATGGGAGTGCTCGCAACATTTTTTCTTCTTTTTCAAAATATAATCCTGACACTCGTTATCATAATCCCGACGCTTCTTATTCTTTTATATGTGTATTTTTCAAGTCAGCGTCTGTCGGGGATCGTTTCCGCCGCACAAAACGAGAAAAACCGCATGAACAAAGTGGCTTATTACATCGTTAACGCCCACCCCGCACTCAAGATTTTCAGCGGGGAAGAATTTGCCGTTAATTCATACATGGAGCATTTCGCAAACTGGAAAAAACAATGGGAAAAGACGGGTCGGCTCTCTGCCCTCTACAATACGCTCTCCGGCATTTTATCGCGCCTTCCCCTCCTTTTGCTTTTGCTGATCGGAAGTTTCATGGTCATAAAAGGGGAGATTCCGATGGGTACGCTGATTGTCTTTTTGTATCTGCAAAAGAGCCTGACCCAGTCGATAATGAATCTTCCGAACTGGATTGCCAATTTCAAGGTGTTCACGACCGACCTCGGCCGGATTGATATCGTATAAGACAGCGGATGAAAACGCAATAAAAATTTATGAAGCTCCCGGATTAATTGAAATCACACGGGCAAAAGAAAAATATGAAATCGTTATAAAACATTTTACAAAACGAGGATAAAAATGATTGAATTAAAAAACGTTTCTTTTACATATGAAAACAAAACCGTCTTCGAAAATCTCTCACTTAGCATAAAAAAGGGAGAAAAGATCGGAATAATCGGTGAAAGCGGCTGCGGAAAAAGCACGCTTTTAAAGCTGATGGCGGGACTTTATCGGCCGAGTGAGGGAACAATCCTCGTCGACGGTGAAAGCGAAAGTGCGGAAATAATCAAAAAAGTATCCGCGGTAATGCAAAATCCGATGCTTTTGCCGCTTTCGATTGTCGACAATATCACGATGGGACACGATTACGAAGAGAAAAAAATCGAAGAGATAATCGAAGCCTCCAATCTGAAAAATTGGATCGATACGCTGCCATTAGGCATTCATACTTATTTGGGAGACCGCTCGGACAATCTGTCGGGCGGGCAGGCGCAGCGAATCGCGATTGCAAGAGCCATGTTTAAGGAAGCCGCCGTTCTTCTTTTGGATGAGCCGACTTCCGCTTTGGATGCGGATAATTGCGCTTCGATTCTTGAAGCAATTAACCGTTTTACTTCCGACAAAACCGTAGTTCACGTGACTCACAGAAAGGAACATCTTGAAGGATACGATCGCTGTTTTTTAATGAAAGACGGGGTACTTGCAAATGTTTGGTAAAAATCCGGTTTTTAAAATTTTAAAAGAGCTCGGGCTTGGCAGATTTTTTGCTTTTATTCTGATTTTGCGTCTGCCCTTCGATTTTTTGAATTCCGTGCTCGCCGCAAATATGCTCGAAAAATTCCTTCGTCTCGCCGAAGGCGGAAATCCCGATAATCTTTGGCGCACATTCGCTCTTTTCCTTCTTTTGACCGTTCTTCTTTTCGGATACAATGCTTCGATCTGGGCCACCGTTTCGATTAAGGCCGATATGCTTTTGCAAAAAAGAATCAGGGAGAGGCTTTTAAAAAACATGCTTAAAAGGAACGGTTTTGAGATGGAAAAATATTCCGCGGGTGACTGGATTACCAGGCTTAACAACGATGCGGACAGGCTGAACGATTATCTGACAACACCGATCAATTTCATGCATGTATCGATTGCGGGGCTTAATATTCTTTTATCCTCAATAATCTTAATCGTTATCAACCCTTCGCTTTACCTTGCGGCAATTCTCGTGATGGTGCCTTTCTTTATCCTAAGCAGCGTGATAATCATACGAAAGATTCCGCATTACAGGAAAAACGCGCAGGACGCTTTTGCGACTTACACCAATTATCTTGAGCCGCTCGTTACCGCCAACGAAGCGATAAATATTTTTGACGGCGAGGATTTGGTTTTGCGAAAAATCGATGAAGCGAGCAATTTGATCCTTCGCGAAAACATGAAAGCCCACCGCCTCAGCGCACTCTCGTCGTTTTTTAACATTATTTCGGGTAATCTCGGTTACCTGTTGCTACTGCTTTTGGGAAATAGTATGATTGGTATGAAGGTCAGGGATTTTGCCGAGCTTTCCAAAATCACGCAGTACCGCGCGGAAATGATGAAAAGCGTCGGAATTGTAAATGCCGGGGTAAACGGAATGAAAACCAATATATCCGGCGCGGTAAGAATAGAGGAAATATTACAAAATGAGCAATAAAGATGAAAAACTTTTGAAAATAGGTGAACTTGCCAAGCTTTCCAATGTGTCCGTAAAGGCTCTTCACGTATATGAAAAAAAGAATATCATAAAACCCGACTATATAGACGAAAACACGGGCTACAGATATTATTCGCCCGACCGCTTCCGCCTGGTCGAAGCGCTTATCGAATTGCAGGATATGGGATTTACGCTGGATGAAATATCAAAGATTTTATCCGGAAAATGCTCCAAGGAAGAAATTTCCTCGATGTTTGACGACAAGGAGACACTCTTACAGGAGAAAATATGGAAGCTTGAAGCCAGAAAAAAAGAACTCCTTGTAATTAAAAGAAACATGAACGAAGGAAAGGAAGCCGACCG
>JAGADU010000014.1 GCA_017613435.1 Lachnospiraceae bacterium
GGAACGGAAAATTCGAACTAAATTCTTCCAATCTGGTTACTTATTCGCACGGAGAATATTTCACGCTCGGAAAGAAAATCGGAAAATTCGGATATTCCGTGAAAAAATCCTGATTTGAATGAAACTGAAAAAAGCACTTTAAAGTGCTTTTTTTATTTGTCGGATTTTGTGCCACAGTATCGAGAAAACTTTTTCACTGCTTTGTATGAAACCCTAAACGTCAGATACACGACGAGAACAAAGCTCATAACCATGCTCACGGTGGAAATTCCATCCAACAGTGGGCTTTCGTTAAAAACAACACCAAATAAATACATACAAACACAACTGAGAATCGCAAGAATAAAAACAATAATCATATCGGAATCGTATTGGATATTTCTTTTGCACATTTCGCGATTCATTATTTGTTTTCTTAATTCGTAATACTTCGAAGAGTTGCCGTCCTCAAGGGCATCAAGGTCGTCCAGGAGTTTTTCGGATATATTTTTGTCAAATCCTCCCTTTTTGTATCTTTGTACCAGTTTTTCTATAAAAAAAGGGGATTTGATTGCTTCGGGATAAAGCTCATTGCTTCTTAATATGTTAAATTTTTTCACATCCTCGGAATCTTCGCGGTCGGTCCCGTTATATGAGCCGATTTGCATAAGAAGTTTATACAATTCCCTGAATTTTTTGTAATCCTTTGCACGCAGATCTTCCGTATCCGCAGTACCGTCTTCAACATTAAATTCGATTGCTTCATTCTCTTTGAATTCGCTCATTTTCCGTCCTCCTTCGCAACCTTCAAAACAACACCGTTATTCCGAAAAAGAGAAATTATTTGAAAGCACGTATTTTGGTGTAAACCACAAATCCTATGCTGAGAGCAATCATTATTACTCCGCCTGCGATTAATCCGTAATTTTGATGCGATATTCCGGTCCATCCTATAAATGCTCCGCCCACAATACCCGCGCACGCAAAAATTATTACAACAGCAAATCCGATAACTCCGACTCTTGCCGCCTTGGATTTGACCTCATTCATGGCCTCTCTTAATTTGAAATAATCCGTTAATTCCTCTTTCTCCATGTTATCGATATCAAATTCAAGCATCTCAACCATTTCGGTATCAAACGCATTTTCTTTGACGGTGCGGGTTAATCTTTCTATAAAAAAATCGGATTTAAGAGCTTCGCAGTATAGTTCGTTTCCTCTGAGTTTGAGAAAAGCTCCGACATTGGCCGTCCCGTTACTCTTTATGCCCTCAAACGTTTCGATTTCTTTAAGCAGTCTGTAAAGCTCGTGAAATTTTTTGTAGTCATCGGACTTTAGCTGGTTGTAATCTTTCAGCTCTTCGCCCGGTTGTTCTTCGTTTTCGTTCAATAATTTGTCATCAATCATGTTCGTCTCTCTCTTTTACAAAAATTTTCCCGAAATATTGCCCTTTCTAAAACCATTAAAGCATATATTTCGGGAAAATCATAGAGTATATTATCCAATTTGTGCTTTATAAAGATTGTAATAAATTCCTTTGCTGTTAAGAAGCTCTTCGTGAGTTCCGATTTCGGCTATGCTGTGACCGTCGATAACCATGATTCTGTCGGCTTTTCTTAACGTTGAAAGTCTGTGTGCGATTGCAAAAGTCGTCTTTCCTTCGGTAAGTCTCTCAAGAGCTTTTTGAATCATAAATTCGCTCTCGGTATCAAGACTCGCGGTTGCTTCGTCGAGAATAAGAAGTCTCGGATTTGTAAGTATAGCTCTTGCTATTGCGACTCTCTGTCTTTCGCCGCCCGACAAAGTATATCCTTTTTCGCCCACGTATGTATTGTATCCGTCGGGTGTCTGACATATGAAGTCATGCGCATTGGCCATCTTTGCCGCTTTAACAATCTCTTCGTATGTTGCATCGGGTCTTGAAAACCTTATGTTGTCGAGTATCGTTCCCGAGAAAAGAAATGTTTCCTGCAGCACGACTCCGAGCTGCGAATGATATGATTTCGAATCGATGTTTTTGATGTCTGTTTTGTCTATCAAAAGATGTCCGTCATCAACTTCGTAAAGACCCATCAGAAGGTTTATGAGTGTGGATTTACCCGTTCCGGATGCACCGACGATACCTATCATTTCGCCGGGTTTGATTACGACATTGATATCCTCGAGCACGGGCTGATAGGACTTGTATCCGAATGTTGCATGATCGAATGTTATTTCCCCTTCGATTGTTAAATCCACCATCGAATCTTCGTCTTTTTCCTCGATTTCCTGGGAAAGAATATCATTGATTCTCTCAAGGCTGCTGGTTAAAACAGTAAGTTCTCTCGGAAGCCAGCTCATCCAGTTGATGTACTGGAACAAAAGTGCCGTATACGTGATGAACTGATACAGTTCCCCGGCCGACATTTTATCGCCGAAGACATCTCTTCCGCCGAAATAAACAACTACCACAACGCCCATTCCCATGAGGAACGAAATCATCGGGTAAAAGATTCCCCAGAAGGATTCGTTCTTTCTCTGCGTTCTCGCAAACTCCGCGGAGAGGGCCTTGAAACGGTTCGCTTCCTCTTCTTCCCTTCCGTATGTTTTAACGACTCTCATTCCGGAAATTACATCCTGAAGGTCGCTTGAAACATCATCGTTTTTTCTGAACTGAAGATGGAAAATCCTGTAAACGACTTTTCTGAAACCGATTATCAAAAATACCACAAGGGGCACCGTAACAAAAGTTAAAAGAGCCAGTTTTAAATTGAGAACCATCATAAAAATGATATCCCATATAAAGATGAAAAGTACCGCAAAGAGGTTACAGAATACATCTTCCATGAATTCTCTTATGAATGTGGTGTCCTGCGTGATTCGGTTAAGCAGTTCGCCGGGCCTTCTGTCGTTTATAAAACTCAAAGGAAGAGCCTGATATTTTTTAAACAGAGCCATTCTGAGATCGGCCGATATTTTTGCGCCGAGTTTTGTCGAAGCATTGCTCTTGAAAAAGTTTACGATTACGATGCCGACGCTTAGCGAAAACATGATTGAAAGCAGTACCAAAGCCTGTTTCATGCCTCCGCCGCCCTTAAGCACATCGTTAATCAGATGCTTTTGAATTTCGGGATTCAAAAGAGTGGTTATCGCCGCCAGAACCATCAATATGAAAACTCCGAAAAAGTCCTTTTTGTAAGGCTTTGCCATTCCAAGGAATTCTTTGAGGAAACCGCCTTCCTTCGAACATTTCGGACAGTTTTTGGTACCGGGAACGGCTCTTCCGCATTTGGGACACATCTTTTCGTATTCGCTGCTTTCAACTTCCTCGAAACGTCCCGAAATAAGGATATTGATTCCTCTCGCAATATAAGCATATCTGCTTAAATGTTTTGCGGAATAATGAACCGCCACTTTCTCTTCGCCGTCACAGGTTACAACAAGAATTCCGCCTCCGACTTTCGCCTCGGCTTTGGCCTTGCTGCACCTGTTTATTTCCATTGTTTCCGTTATTGTTTCACCGTCAAATATGTGGATTTTCTTTGTTGTTACAAAAAGGTAAGCACCCCTTATCCAATTTCCGTTTTTGTCGATATCGTAAGGAATCGCATAATATATGCGTTCGTCTTCGGACAGGGGAATTTTTTCCGATATTTTGGGTGATATGTCATATTTTAAAATCATCTTGTCCGTTCTCCGTAGTGTTAATCTCTTTTCGCTGCGAGGATTACAGGAAAAGATCCAGTTTTCTTCTTTCTTTCTGGGTAAGTGCGTTTACATCTCTGATTTCGAATCTGTTCTCATCCAAATCCATGATGATAAGTCTCGAATCCGATAATTTTGTTACCGCATTGGATGCCATGTTGATGGCAAAATTGCACTCTCCCTTGTCTGTCATAACATGAAAATACGCATATCCGTATTCATCTTTTATGCTCATGATTTTCTTTATAACCGGAGTGAAATAATTAAGTCTTAACTGTTCGCTGATAATCTCCCTTGTTTCGTCATCGAACGAATCCATATCCTCTATGATGCCGATTTCCCTGGCTTTATCGGTATTCTCCCTTACCGATATGTATTTGTTCTCGTCGGTAAAAGGAAAGAGTCTCACGATTTTTACCCTTTCATATTTCACGCCTTCGAAAGTCAGATTAACGAAGCCGCCGGCAGTCCGCTCGAATTTGTCTTTTGATGTAATGACGCGCATGACGGTCATTTCTTCGGCTTCTTTTTCGAATGTATTAATTGAATTGTTGTCTGCCATATTTCCTCCTAAAAACTGCTTTCAGCAAGCGACTTGTTCTGTAATTCGTTAAGTTTGTGGAAGATTCCTTCCTCGTTCCTGTCAAGTTCGGCATGAGTTCCTTCCTCAACTATGCGTCCGTTGTCTATAACAATGAGCCTGTCGGCATCGCGCAGCGTCGAAAGCCTGTGTGCGATGGAAAGGGTCGTTCTTCCCTTAACCAGCATCCTTAACGAATTCTGAATTGCTTTCTCCGTTTCCGTATCCACGCTCGCCGTCGCCTCGTCCAATATCAAAATCTTCGGATTGGCAAGAATGGCTCTCGCTATGGAGATTCTTTGTCTTTCACCGCCCGAAAGATCCTTTCCGGAAGCACCGATTATCGTATCGTATCCGTCAGGCATTTTCGATATGAAATCGTGCGCGCCCGCAAGTTTGGCGGCTCTTATAATTTCGTCTCCCGAAGCGTTTTCGTTGCCGTATGCGATGTTCTTTGCGACCGAACCCATGAATATGTAGGTATCCTGCGAAACCATCGCAACGTTTTTTCTCAAATCGGCGAGCGAAAGGTCTTTTACGTCTATGCCGTCGATTTTGATCGTGCCTTCTTTTACGTCGTAAAGCCTTGATATAAGATTTACGAGCGTGGATTTTCCGGCACCCGAACGGCCTACAATTCCGAGCACTTCGCCTTCCTTAACCTTAAGATTTATATTTTTCAAAACATTCCTGCTGACCGTATAGCCGAAAGTAACGTTTTGAAGCTCGATTTCTCCCCTCGGTTTTGTCAAACGAACGGGATCTTCCTTTTCGGTAATCTCGGGGATGGAATCGATGATTTCAAAGAGCCTCTGCGCCGCATTGATACTCTCGGACCACATTCTGAAAACTCTCGAGAAGAAGTTCATCGGTCCGTTAAGCTGTGCCACATATCCTACAAAAGTAAGAAGAACACCGAGATCTATCTTATCCGTTTTAAGAACGAAGAATACTCCGATTATCCAAATCCAGATGCTCGATACTTCCTGCACCAGACTGTAGAGAATCGTAAATCTGTTTCTTAATTTGACTATATTTATTTCAGCCTCTTTGAGATTGTTGTTCGGATTGATGAATCGCTCTGTTTCCGCATCTTCCTGACCGAAAGCCTTTACCACTCTCGCACCCGTCAGGTTGTCGTTTGCCTTGCTCGAAACCGCTTTTTCCGCACGGTGTCTCTTGCCGGAAAGATTCCATAATCCGGGACGGAGTTTAACCGTCATGAATACGAGCAGGGGCAAAAGAATGCATGCAATCAGGGCCATCTGCCAGTTTAATCTGTACATTACGACAAAAGTCACTATGATGGTCATACCCTGAATGAAAATCGAAGGGATGCCGTCAATAAAGAACTCCGTAACCCTGTTTGAATCGGATAAAACCCTGGTCATCAGTCCGCCGGTCTGCTTGCTTGTAAAAAAGTTGAGCGAAAGTTTGCTCATCGCACCGAATACATCCGTCTTGATGTCTTTTACGGTCGATGTGGCAACCTTGGCCATTAACGTCATCTGAACCATATTGGTCAGTTCAGCGATCAGTCTGCAGCCGATCATCACAAGCGCGAGCACCAAAAGCGCGAGCAAATATTTTCCGGACAATCCGAAACGCGCAAGGAATTCATTGTCTTTTTCGAGTACGTAACTAAAGAGCACTTTTCCGCTTAAATACGGCCATGCAACGCTTATCGCAGCGCCCATCGCATATGATAAAAACAGAATGGCGATTAAGAATTTGTATTTGAAAAAGTACCTTAATACCCTGGCGAAAATCGTTCTCTTATTGGTACATTTCGGGCATACTTTTTTGGCGGGGTCGGGATACATTGTGCCGCATATCGGACAGTACAACGATTCTTCATCCTCTTCCTCCGCTTCTTTTCCGACGATTTCGTAATCGAAGGGTTTGCCGTTCTTGATGTTTTTCGTATGTCTTACAAAGAGATTGATCTGCTCGAGATAAGTATTTGTCAAAGATGCTATTTTGACGCTGCTGCCGTCGTATTCTCCTGTTAAAAGCACCGCACCGATCATTCTTTCGGTATGAATGTGTTCGAGTTTTTGCAAATCGAAAAGCTTAACTTCATAATCGGCCAAATCCTCGGCTTCAATCTTTTTGTGAACCTTCGTGCCTCTGAAAAAGTGAACGTATCCGGTGGGAATGTCACTTTTGCAAACGCCTATGTATTTATCGGTCAAAAACACATATCCGAGAATGTATTCGCCGTCAAACGAAAGGTCTGCGGGACAAACCGAGAGGATGTCCTTTTCGTTTATTTTGTACTCGGAAAGTGTCTTTAAAATATTTTTGGTAAGTTTGTTTTCTTTCATGTCTCCTCCGTTCGGGTAATAGGTTTGATATACGGATTCCTTCTCTTCGACTTCCAATCCCTATATCAAAAAAAAATCACTGTTTCGCACAGTGATTTTCAAAACTTATAAACGTACGCCTTTATATCTTTGAATCGGGAGTACGAAAAGCAAAATCAGTGCGAAGTATTACAAAGCCGCCGGCACAATGCTTTACGGTCTTGACTGATGTCACAAGAATGTTTGCAACTGTAAAAATAGTCTTCATTTTTTCGTCCTCCTTTCCCAATCTTATTTTTTATCCGTTACTTTAGTATATCAACCCGATATCTTTTGTCAATGAATTTTTTTGATATCCGGTTTTTTCTTTTTCCTTAATTCAGCCTTCCTTAAGCTGTTCGTATGCTTTTACGATTACGCTCGGAAATTTGCTGCACTCGTCGAAAAAAAGATAATCCTTCTTTTCGTTCTCATCACGATAAATGATCTGGAGATATTTCTTTTTGGGATTGCCTTTTTCGGCTCCCCCTTCCGTCTTTTTGTTTTTTCCTCCGAACAGTCTGCCGACCAAGGAATTGCTGACCGCCCATTTTGCGGATCCGAAATTTTCCCCGTTTCCGATTGCGCCGTTTCCGGAATCCAATGAATTCCGATACGGCGAACTTATCTTCAATTCGTCTATTTGTCCGAGTTCGATAACGTAATGGTCCTCATATGTTCCGTCATAATTGTCTTCCGAAACGAAAATATGCCCGGGGGTAATTCTTATCATGCAAATGCAGTCCGGAACGCGGTTGTCCGTCGGATGTATTCTTGCTTCCATGCACTCGATAACTTCTTCGTCTTTGTATAATGCCATGTTTCACTCCTGAAAATAATAAATATATACCTCAATACCGTACTCCGTGTCGGGATTGTCTTCTAAGCCCGTGTAAGCAATTCCTCCGAAATCTACGATTCTTACAAGCTTTTCTTCGTCGAAGAAATAAAAAAGGTATCTTTCGCCGTTTGTCTGATAATAGTGTTTATAGCAGGGCTTTGTACCGATTTCATAAACCGTTCCGGTACTGTTAAACGTTCCGTATTTTTTTTGATCGTGCGAATATGTAAAAATCGTCACGCCTGTTTCTTCGTCGGTTTCATAAACGGCCGTTTCCTGATAATCCGCGAAAGGTTTCATGTGATCCGCATAAAATTCTTCTTCGTCCGGAGTGTACATATTGTCAAAAATATTCTCAAAAGTGCAGTCCGCATCATATTTTGCCAAAAGGATATTATCTTCCTTGTTTCCCATGCATCCGTATGCGAATTTGGGATATTCCGATTCGTCTTTTTCAAAAACAAACACATATCCGAAACCGTCCGATGAATCCGAATAATACACCTTGCATTCGGGATAATCGAGCGTCTCATATGCGCCGTCCTCTAAAAACTTATCCTTAAATTCTTTTTCTTCATCAGAATCTTTAAGGATTGTACGCGTCGATTTTTGTACGCTGTTTTCATCTTTTAAGTCCGTAATTTTGTAAAAATCAAAACAGTATACGTCTTTGGTATTTTCAACCGTTTCTTCCTCGGGAGTATTAATTACGTCCTCCGTGACTTCTTCGATGACTGTTTCGTCGGGTATTACCGCGATATCCTCCGTTGGCGGCACGGGGTTTTCTTTCGTACATGCCAAAAAAGAAACGCTCATGAAAGCCATGGCGGTTAACGTTATTGAAATGATTTTTTTATTTATAATATTCATGACTTATTCTGCTTTAATAAATATTTCGCGTTTTCAACGCATTTCGAAAAATTATTCGGGTTTCAGTCACAGGTGTATCCGGGTTTTTTGTAAAGATTATTTTCTTCTCCCGCAATCTGAGGGTCCCATACTTTTTCTTTCCAGTCACTTTGTTCGATTTCCTTTATGGCTACGGAAACCGAGGATTCATTGCAGCCTAAAGTCTCGGCAATTACTTTGGAAACTTCGAGCGCACATTTGCTTTTAACATCTTCGCTTCTTCCGGGATAGCATTTTATTTCTACGTGAGGCATGGCTTTTCTCCTTTATATCTTCTTCAATTAATAAACAATCTTTTCGTTTTCGAAAACGGCATTGTAATAATCGTTAAGTAAAATCATCCGAAACCCTCTTATTTAAGATTGCCCTTATTTATGTTTTCTTCGATTATCGAAGCCGTTATCTCATAAAGTTTTTCTGAGCCGAGCTGTGTTTTGCCCTGGCGTTCGTAAACCTGCTTCGCATATACGCCGTGCTCCTTCCAGTCGCTTCCGTTATTGGAATTGTTTAATATGAGCGGCTGGAGATTGTCCATTGAGTGAGCGAATTTCGATTCGCTTGTTTCGCACGCTTCGAATTCGTCAAAAAGTGCCGTAAGTTCTTCTTTCTGATCGTCGGGAAGAAGCGAAAAGATTCTTTCCTTTGCTTTTTCCTCCCTCTCTCTTTGCGTCTTTAAAGCCTCGGGGTCGTAAGCATATGTATCGCCCGCATCAATCTCGACAATGTCATGGATGAGGCACATTATCATAACTTTCGCAATGTCCACTTCCTCATTGGCATATTCTTTTAAAAGGTATGCCATGATTGCCATGTGCCATGCGTGTTCCGCATCGTTTTCTTTTCTGCCGTGACCGCTTAGGGACGTCTGTCTGAAAATATTTTTTTCCTTGTCTATTTCAAGCGAAAAATCCAACTGCTTTTTTATACGATCGTCCATTTTTCTTAGTCTCCCAAAGATTTTTTTACCAGTCGCTTCCCCAGTCCGTGGAACCCGAATCCCAGGAGCTTCCCGAACTCCATGAAGAGCTTGAGGAACTTTTTGAAGAACTGCCGGAAGAACTTTTATGACTTTCCTGATATTCTTTGTAGGAACTGCTTTTCGTAAAATCCGTTATCTGAGTCGATGAATCCCATGTGGGTGTGTACCAGAAATCGCCTGCGCTGTTTCCGTGCTGAAGGTCTGCGGGAACGCTTTCGTAAGTAACCGGATCCCAGGAATCACTTTGTGAATCGTAATGAAACCATCCGTCATACTGCGATTTTTCGATATGATAATAGTTATCGTCCTCATACGAATAATATCCTTTGCCGATTTCGTAATCGTTTATAAAATCCGTATAAAGCGTGCTTTTTGTTGCATCGGAACAAGCAAGCGAAGAATCCCATTCTCCCGATACAAAATACGTACTTGCGTCTTTTTTCGAAAACAGCCTGTCACCTTTTGCGATATAGGCGGTTTCCCAGCTTTGGGAATCTTCGGAGTATTTTATCCATTCGGTTTTTTTGTAACCGGCCATGTGATAATACATGTCGCCGTTATAATCATAATACCCCTGCATCGGGCAAATTGCCCTGTTTAACGGATTGTTGGGTATCATAAAATAAATGCAGGGAAGCACGGTCAGTGCCATAAACAAAATGTATATTCCGAAGCCTCCCAAAATGAGCAGAACGTCCGAAAAGAATCCGCCTCCGCCAAAACGAATTTTTTTGCCCGTTACGACTTTTGCTTCGGCATTCTCTTCTTCGTTTCTTTTCTTCTGGGATATTATTTCCTGCTTTAGGCGAAGCCACAATTCATTGACCGCGAATGCTTCGTCGCTGCCCTCGTATCTTATTGCCCTCGCACCGGTGTCTTTGTTTTTGTATACAACAAAGTTTCCGGAATTTTCGTCTTTGTAAATTCCGAACGCTTTGGGTTCTTTATAATCGATTCCGATAAAGAATCGCGTCACCTCGTAAGGCGGAAGTCCCTGCTCTTCGTACCACTTTTTCAGTTCTTCCACGGTTATCGGAGCATCGATGCCCCCTCGTCTGACATTTTCGTTTTTGGCGCCGCAATGAGGACACTCTTCAAGCGTGTCGTCATACATTACGCTGCAAAATTCACATTTGATTTTCATGTCGTATCCTCTCGGAAAATAAACAAAACACCTTTTTTAATATACCATACCGCCGACGCAGTGACAATGTATCCGAAGGGCAAATAAATCTCCGGCAATGCGATGACTGCCGGAGATTTAAGAAAGGGGTAGGTTAAAATGTTTGGATGTTTAATTACTCATTGTGTTCTGGCATCCTATAAAGAAGGGAATTCCCGTTTCGGTCTCAACGATTGCATATACAAAAGGTCTGTCCAACACGATAATCTTCGGTTCTTCGACAACCTCGATCGACTGGCATTTGATATTCATTTCAACAACCGTTGCCGCAGCCGCTTTGGTTCCCTTGCGGTCTACTTCTATATGTGTTTTATGGAGAATTCTTCCTATCCAGACATTGTAAGGTTCTCCCGCGGTCGATGTGATCATGTCGTGAAAATCGGCCTTGTTTTCGTCAAAAGGAATATCCATTCCCATATTTTTGTAAACTTCGTGAAGTTTGACATCGTAATCCATCGAGTACTCGGGAAGATGAACGATTACCGATTCATAATCCGCTTCTCTTACCGCTTTGGAAAAATCTTCTTTGGAAGCCGCAAGATCCTCGAGATATTCGTCGGTTCCCATTCCTTCTTCGGGCAATATCGCCACATATGCGAATCTGCCGCCCTTGTAGGGTTTGATGAAACCTTCGCCTTTACCGAGCGTAAAATATCTGTTTTCCGTGCTTGTTAACATCGTAACTTCCGAGGATGAATTGTCCGCGTTGGTAAATGTTCTTCCCTCAAAAATATCGTCTTCTTCGTACATCGTTTCCCATTCGGCCTCAAATGCCGTGGCATTCACAAGATAAAGAACCGCTCTGGGATCTATTTTGTCGAGGATTTGCGTAATCTTCTTGTCTGTTTCGTTGCTTACCCACGAATTGATGTCTTTTAAGGTCTGGTCGTTAAACGGCGCTTTGTAAATCTCGGGATCGTAATACGAAACCGTTTCCGTTAAAAATTCATCCCGCAAAGCCCACCGTCCGTCGTCTTTTAACCATAAAGAATTGGCTGTATTCCATTTAACCTGATCATCTGAAACGGTTTCTTCTCTTAAACGGTACATTATCGTTTCGAATTCACTTCTTGACAGGCCGCCGTTTACGGTCTCTTCCATCTGCTTAAGAGTTTCGTTTCCCGCTCCCAATTCCGTCATTCCGAGTGCCGTATTTATCGAATAAGGAGATATCAGAACATTTCCTTTGTCGTCCTTTGAAATCCGGTTTAATAACGCAATCGATGCGTTCGAAAGACATGCTCTTTGTTCATCGCTTATGTCGGAAAGCTCGGTTTTCTCAATCATGAGCGTTTGTACATCTTTGCTTAAAAGAACCGATTCGTTGCTGATTTTAGCCGGCGAACCGTTATTTGGAAGCTTTATTTCCTCTAATATCGGCGAAGAGCCCGGGGTTGTACAACCCGCCAGCATTGAAAGAGTTCCTATGATTCCTATACTTCTTAATAAATTCTTTTTCATATTATCAACCTTTTTTGTTTTGTTTTTGCGTTTCAATCAATATACGAACCGCTGCACGGTTTTTATTGGTTTTTTAAAAAATTTTTTTGATTATTTTCTTCGGTAAAAAAAAACCGCCCCTCGGAATCGGCCGAAAGGACGGGTTTGAATTTAGAGTTTTTCCACGGATTTGCTGAAGAAATTTTTTAATTTTTCGCTCTTCGGATTTTCGAAAACTTCCTCGGGAGTACCCATTTCCTCAATGATTCCGTCGGCGATGAATATGATTTTTCCGGCCACTCTTCTGGCAAATTCCATCTCGTGAGTAACTATTATCATGGTGTTGTCCTTTGATTTGAGTCCCTCTATTACGCGAAGAACTTCGCCCGTCAATTCGGGGTCGAGCGCGGAAGTCGGCTCGTCAAAACAAAGAATGTCGGGATGAAGAATAAGCGCCCTGGCTATTGCCACTCTTTGCTGCTGACCGCCCGAGAGTTCGCAGGGATAAGCTTTCATTTTTTCTTTTAATCCGACTCTCTCAAGGATTTTTTCGGCTTCCGAATCTATGCGCGCATATTCCTTTTTAAGATCTTCCGAACTGCCTTTGTTTTTGGAATTTTTCTCTTTCGCAAGAAGTCTTGCCGCGAGCGTCAAATTGTTGAATACATTGTATTGCGGGAAGAGATTGAACTGCTGGAAGACAAGTCCGAAATGAAGTCTTTTCGTTCTCAGATTCTTTTCGTTTTCCTTTCCGAGCTCGGCATCAAAAATCACATCGTCGTTAACCGTGATCTTTCCGCCGTCCGGAATCACAAGCTGGTTAAGGCATCTCAAAAGCGTGGTTTTGCCGCCGCCCGAAGATCCGATTATTGCCAGAACTTCTCCCTTTTCGAGTTCGAAAGAGACGTTTTTCAAGACCTGTTCTTTATCAAAACTTTTGCATAAGTTTTCAACTTTTAATACTGTTTCCATATATTTTTCCCCGGGTTTTTATCCCTTGTAATAATCGAGTTTCTTTTCAATCTTTCCGAAAACTATCGTCAGTACGCCGGTAAAGAGAAGATAAAACGCGCCTATGTAAAAGATGGGCCAGATGATTGCCTTGAGTCCGACAATCTCCTGTGCCGCCTTCAAAAGTTCCACGCAGGATACGACTCTCGCAAGGGAAGTGTCCTTTACGAGCGTTATGATTTCGTTACCCATCGGAGGAATGATTCTTTTAATAACCTGTGCCAGGATAATCCTGAAAAATATCTGGGTTTTGGTCATTCCGAGCACCTGTCCGGCTTCATACTGCCCCTGTGAAATGCTCTCGATTCCGCCCCTGTATATCTCCGAAAAATAGCAGGCGTAATTGATGATAAAAGCTATGATAACCGCGGGGAGACGGTTTAATCCGTCTATTTTAAAAATAAGTCCCGGGCCGTAGAAAACCAAAATTATCTGAAGCATGAGGGGCGTTCCTCTTATCACCCAGACAAAACCTTTGGTTAAGCCTTTTATGATTTTGATTTTCGACATGCTTCCGAACGTTATCAAAAGCCCGAGCGGAAGTGCGCCCGCAAGCGTTACGGCAAATATGAGGAGGGTTAATTTGAATCCGTCCAAAAGCTGCAGCGTAACTTCGCAAAATGTCTTAAAATCGGGCAAATTGATTCCGCTTACAAACTGTATAATAAAATTCCAAATTTTTACAAGAAATGCTTCTGCCATGTTAACCGATTCTTTCCAATTCAAATTTCATTTCATCTTATTTTACACAATATTTTCGACTTTGTAAAAAAAAATACCCGAAAACGCTTCGGGTATTTTTTGAGGTCTTATTTAAAGTTTTCCCCACGGCATGCGATCGATAAGCGCCTGACTTATGGGTATTTTTTCCATCTTTTTCGAAATAAGATAAAAGATAAAAGGGGAAATCACGGTAACCGCCAAAGCCGCCAAAAGCAGGAGGCTGAAAACGTGAAAGTCGCTGTTTGCGGGTTTAATGTTTCCTTCGATAATCTTCCTTGCAAAGGAAAAACCAACCTGTTTTCTTTTAAGAATGAAAAGCATCAGCATTCCGGTCGAATAAATCATTGCCACGGTCATAAGCATTCCAAGCATTTGTTTTTTGTACATAAAGGCTATCGAAGCAAAGGAAAGAATGTTGCAGATCATATAGTTTATAAGGAATATGGCTGCCGTTTTATCCGGCTCTCCTACATATAACCTGATGAACAGGTATTTCGGAAATATAAACACAAAGAAGAGAACAACGTTAAAAATCACGGATATAATCGCAAAATTTTTGAACACGTCCTTTCTGAACTTTTCCGATGACTGAATCATTCCGGATGCCATAATCATGTATGTCTGATTGATAAAAAAGGAGGCTGTGACGCTTACCATCATTCCCATGATTGCCGTTCCTATATCCGCAACAATTAACAGAATGCATTGAAATACGAAAAGAAAAATCACAAGCCATGTCGTATTATGCTGATATGTGTATTTAAATAGTTTTAAAGTATCTTTAATCTTCATCTTCCCGTCCTTTCGGTTTTGCATCCGTATACCATTCGTTCTTTATGAATTTTTTCAGTAATCTTATTCCGATTATGTTTATCGCCGCATCCGCCAAAAGGAACAAAACCGTCAGCGAAACCAATACCGAAATATGTATAATTTTCGTCGGAAGCGCATACATAACAATCGCAGGAGTTACCAAAAACAGTCCAAAGCTGTGAACCACCGACGCTAAGGCGCTGCTCTCGATTTTTCTGCATATCCAGCAAATCAGACTGCAGGTCGTATGAGAGGCCGCAATTCCCATAAGGTTCAAAAATATAAGCATAACCGGGGAATCTTTGCAAAAAATCAGTCTGCCGAAAAACAGTATCACGAAAACAAAAGTGAAAAGAAAGCCTTTCATTATCGCATCTCCGATGACGGCATTGACCGTCACCTTCCCTCCTTCAAAGGAGGTTTTCATCATTTCGCTTATCCCGGAATTGTTCACCAAAATCGTTCCTATACCGAATCGATCGGAGAGGCAGATCATAACAACCGCTTCTATGATCGCAATTATCGCAAGCGTTACGAATACTATATTTCTTTGGTCCAAATCGACTTTTTTAAGAAACAGACCCGTTACGAAAAGTACCGCGAAAATGCCAATCGGCAGCAGTGCATAGGTCAGCCGGATTACTTTTTTTGAATTGTACGCATTGAAACTTTTAATCGCATTTATCATGTCGAATCACCTCACAATCCCTACAGTTCGGGCATTTGAAGTTTGGAATTTTGTTTAAGAAGCGAAACGCATATTTGGAAAAGATCCGGTGTTTCGAATGACACGTTCATTCCCGCAAACAGGTTCTTTTTTTCGGATAGCGCTATGCCTTCGAAGCCGTATTTTCCGTTATGTGCGGAAACCATGTGCTTTGATGCCGCCTCGTAATCTCTTTCGTCCCCTTTGACGACAACATATTTTTCTTTTATGTCGAGAACGAATCCCCTCTCGAGTATTTTGCCGTCATCCATGATTATGATGTAGTCACAGACCGATTCCATGTCGGAAATGTTGTGTGTGGAAAAAAGAACCGATCTTTTGCCGTTTCCTTCCGCTATATATGTTCTTAAAATATCTCCGAGCATATCCCTCATCAGAGGATCGAGAGGAGAAGCCGGCTCGTCGAGCAAAAGCAAATCCGTCTTTCTCGCAAATACCGTCGCAAGCATGAGTTTCATGATGTTTCCGTCGGAAAGCTTGGAAACGGGCTTCGCCTTGGCACCGAAAACCGAATCGTCCACATTGAGAGATTTGCATATGGAATCGAATTTCTCACCGTCGAAATTGTCAAAAAGCATCTCGGAAAGTTCTCTGACCTGATTGCCGTTCCAATGGGGAAGAAGGTAATTCTTTGTGCCGGTGAAGCCGATTCTTTCCAAGACGCCTTCGTCCGTTATTTTGTTCTCTTTGAAATACGTCACTTCGCCCTCATTATCCCTTCTCAAACCGCCGAGAATATTTAAAAGCGTCGTCTTTCCCGCACCGTTTTCTCCAACCAGAGCCGTCGAAAATCCTTCCGGAATATGAAGCTCTTCAATATTCAGTTCGAATTTTCCGAATCTCTTTTTGATGTTTTTTGCCGTAATAACGTCTGTATAATTCATTTTTTTACCCTCCGGTCTTTCCTTGTTTGTCATGTAATCCTCTGTTCCATGGCGAATCCGCTTGTGTTTTTCCGATTTTATTCTTCCTCGGACAGTTTAATCAGTACTTTCAGAGTATCGATAAGTTCATCCTCGGTCATTTTGGCAACTTTGGATGCTTTTATTGCCTGCATCAAATCTTCTTCGACCTTTCGTATGTGCTGCTCACGCAAAAGTTCGCCGTCCTGTGCGTTGACAAAGAATCCCTTGCCGTGGACCGCCGTAACCAGTCCCTCGCTTTCAAGTTCTTCGTAGGCTTTAATGGTCGTGATGACGCTGGTCCTCAAATCCTGAGCCAGTCCTCTTATCGACGGCAGGTACTCGCCCTCCTTTATTTTTCCGGAAAGAATGTCTTCCTTTAACTGTTCGCTGATTTGTTTGTATATGGGAATTCCGCTGTTTTGCAATAATTTCATATCGGTCACCTCACAACTGTTTATGTGTTATATATACAGCAATATACAGTTTATGTCAATACCTTTTTTAAAAAAAGACAAAAAGTTGACAAAATCAAAATATGCTGATAGTATGTTACTGCTTTATTTATAAGTTAGATTTATATAATCAAAAAGAATAAAGTTCTTGAATGTTTTACCCGAAATAAAATATTATCAATCGTTTTTTTACAAGGAGGAACGAAATGAAGAAAATAGTATCAATACTTTTGACGGCATTAACGGTATCCGCAATGCTCGTCGGATGCGGAAAAGATGCTGCCACGGACTGGGACTATATCAAAAACAAAAATGAGCTGGTTGTCGGAATCACTCTTTACGAGCCCATGAACTACTATGACGAAAACAAAAAGCTTATCGGATTCGATACCGAATTTGCAGAGGCTGTATCCGAAATCGTAGGCGTTCCCGTAAAATTCCAGGAAATCGAATGGGATCAGAAGGAAGTTGAACTTAAATCCAGAGCCATTGACTGTATCTGGAACGGCCTTACCGTTACTGAAGACAGAAAAGAAAACATGGCTTTTTCAAAATCATATGTTGTTAACGAACAGGTTGTTGTTATAAACAAAAGCAATGCGGACAAATTCAAATCCCTTGCCGACATGGACGGAATCAATGTATGTGCCGAAAGCGGTTCCGCCGGCGAAAGTGCCATCGAAGCCGATGCTCATCTTTCGACAGGCAAATACCTCGGTACAAGCGCACAGAAAGATGCACTTCTTGAAGTAAAGGCCGGAACATGCGATGCCGCAGTTTTGGATCTTACGCTTGCAAAAGCCGTTATCAACGATGACACGGATTACAGCGACCTCATGATTCTTGACGGCGCAAGCTTACAGAGCGAGGAATATGCAATCGGTTTCAGACTTGAAGATACAAAGACAGTTCAGATTGTCAATTCCGCAATCGACAAACTCGTTGAAGACGGAACTCTCGCCAAACTCGGTGAGAAATACGGTGTGGATGTTATCAAATAATCCGTTTTAATCAACGTTTATTTAAAAAATTACCCCGAATGTTTCATGACATTCGGGGTTTTCTTTATTCCGATACCGTTTTTTTCTTTTTCGATATTAAACAAACAATGCTTATAACAAGAGCCGCGGCCGGGAAAATCAAAAGATTGAACGCTGCCAACAAAAGTGTACCGAGAGTATTTCGGGACAGGGCCAGCAAGAGATATGAACCGTATATGTTGAACATGCAGTGAAGCAGTACGACGGGCCACATTTTTCCGGTTTTAACGCGAATGAATCCCCAGACGGCTGCTATTATAAAAGTTCCGAAGAAGATCGGGACTCCCACCGAATACAGATGGGGCAGCGCAAAGAAAAACGATGTTAAAAGAATTGCGGGTATTTCTCCGAGAACAAGGAGTCTTTCCAAAACAAATTTTCTGAAAAGAAGTTCCTCGAATATCGGATTGAAAATCAAAAGCAGTATCGCGTAAAAAATCCAATATTTTCCAAACAGTTCTTCGGCGGTGATTCCCTTAATTTGAAAACCCGCAATCACGGCAATCACGTTGACGAAAATAATGACGGGCATCGAAAAACCGGTCTGGATTATGAATGCTTTTATTATCATTTTGGCGTCCGCTTTTTTTTCGCCCTTTATTTCGCTCTTTTTTATTCCGATTACGACAAGGAAAAACATTCCGAGCGAAACGGTATAGGGTATGAGCATGCTTTCCGCAACAAGTTTTAAAACCTCGGGTATTTTGCCTTCAATCAGCAAAGATACAAGCCAACCGAGACCTTTGAATGACAAAAACCATAACAAAAGGCCCAGAAAAACCCTTAATACAATAATTATTTTATTCTTTTTCATCCCATCCGTGCTCCTTTTGAAATTCATTAAGAGCATCATTTATAGCGTCTGTTTTGACTTTAAGAATAAAATATCTTATGACCTGAACGATTGAAAATACAACGAAAAACAATACGGCATACATTATCATCAGCCACAATTTGTAAATGCCGTTAAGTTCTTTTACGAGGAAATAATCCAGCACAAGAACGCTTATCAGATAAAACGGCATGAATATCAGGCTCTTTAAAATAAAAGGTTTGTTAAGAAACCATCTGTTGCCGTCAACGTATAATCTGACGAAAGTAATGACTCCCAGAATCAAAAAGCATATTCCGGTTTCCGTCACCATAATCGGATATAAGGTCAGTCCCGCAAAGGAAAAACAGACACTGATAACAAAAATGCTCAGCGAAAAACATACGGCGGTAATGAATGCACTTTTTGAAAAAGCTTTTTTGACTCTCTCCATCTTATTTTTCCCCCTTCATTCCGATGCTCTTTTTAAAATCGCTGACGTAATTTCTCGAAACCATAATCCATTCTCCGTTTTTAAGCAGCAGTTTCAGGCGTCTCGAATCGTCGGGAGATATTTTTCTGACGGATTTCAAATTGACAATCGATGACTTGGATATTCTGGTAAAGTATTCTTTGGAAAGGACTTCTTCCAAATCGAAAAGAGTTCTTTTTATTCTGTAAATTTCATCGGGCGTGTACGCAAACACATTGCGGTCCACGGCTTCAATGTAAAGGATTTCGGATACATATACCGGTGTTTTGTCTCCGTTTTCCTTTTCTCCCATGAGGGTGTTGCCCGCAAGGTTTATCGCATTTACAAGGTTCTCGACTTCTTCGTCACGATTCTGACATCTGATTTCCACTTCGGTTTCCGAAATGTTCTGATTGTCTTTTACAAAAAGCTTCAAATTGCCGCCTCCGTGAATTCTTTATACTTTACTTAAAACCGTCCATCAACAAAAAATGAATAAGAGGTACATTTACATGAATAAAATGTACCTCTTTCCGCATTATTTATCAATATATCCGACTAATCTTCGAGTTCTTTGGTTCTGTTTAAAAGTCTTAATTTGAACTCGCGAATCTGTTTTGCGTAACGGCTCGTCATGATAACTCCGATGACAATCATTCCGTATCCGACACCGAGTGCCACGCCCTGCAAAATATCCATTACCGGGCCGCTCCATAAATCTATGAAGAATGCAGCAAGTAAAAATGTCATCAATGCCAAGGCGGCTATAAAAAGAGCATGCATTCTTTTCATCACTTTTGCTTTTTCGTCATTACTGTAGTCTGCGACTTTCAGTACCGTTTCTTTCATTACTTTATCCATTTGTTCGTTTTTCCTTTCTCCGTCCAGGATTTCCCTCAATTCCACGTCATAGAATTCGGAAATATCGATCAGGATGTCCAAATCCGGCATATTGCTTCCGGTCTCCCATCTGGAAACCGTTCTTCTCGATACGCGCATTTCTTCCGCAAGCTGCTCCTGAGTGATATTCTTCTCTTTTCTTAATTCTTTAAGAAATGCTCCGACTTTCTGCTGATCCATTGTTTTTTCCTTTCCTGATACCGTTTAAAATCCAACATACAATATTGGATAAAGCAACCAATCCCAATCCTATATTAAGAAATGGATTTGCCTTTTCAACGCACATCGATAATATTATGAATACTATCGCCGCTCCTGCGATTACCATTGTTGTTATTCTTGTTACATCAAATTTCTTTTTCATTTTTGTATCCTCCGTTTATCGATTGATTTTCCGAATCTTTTGTTCGGCTCGTTACAATCAAATCTTATCGGCGGGACACGTTTTTTAAAAGGACACAAAACGAGCAAATGCCCTGTTTCAGCGAATGAGACAGGGCTTGTCTCAAAAATTTTTTGCCTATTCGCTTGGCAAAATTATATAATTTTTCTTATAAAAACCGTTAACGAGGGTCTTAAAATCATAATCGGTTTCGATTTCTTTTTCCGAATCGGGATTAAAGGATTCGAAGGAATTTTTAAGTGCCGAAAGGACATCGTCTTCGGGAAGCGAAACCCATCCGACTTCGCAGGGAGGCTCTTTTTCGTATTCCGACCAAAAATCTTCGAAGCATTTCGAATAATCCTGCTCGCTTGCAATGCGCTTTGCAGAAGAATCATAAAGTCTGATATATACATTGTCCGGATCCTCGGAAATATTTTCCGAAACCGTGTATCCGCAGATGTTTTCGATTGAAACGCATCCGTCAAACGAATAAGCGAAATAAAAATCGCCTTTAAGCGAAGACCCGGTGCTGGTATAATCATCCACTGCATAAAAATAATTTCCGTCTTTTCGGTAACACTCAAATGCGTCCGTTCCCGAAAAATCCCCGATATCGTCAAGGAATATTTCTTCTTCGGCATTCCCCATTCTTAATTCGTCAATTCCCGAAAAATCTTCGTTTACTTCAAAAAAGCAGGTATATGAGAACGCGCCGGACCCCTGAGTGTCCGAAATAATAAGTTCAAGTCTTTGATTTCGGTTAAAATCGGTCACCGCAATCATGGGAGACTGCATTACGTATATTTCATTCGTAAAAGCCTCTTTTATGTATTCGAAATTATCCGCGATAAGCTGCAATTGCGAATCGAAATCGGAATCGTAACCGGTTGCTTCTTCCTCTTCCTCAGTGAGTGTAATATCCTCTTCTTCGGGCTCGGGAGACGTCACAACGTTCTTTTTTTCATCCGGTTTTTTTTCGTCTAAAACGACGGTAACCGGCAGCTTTTCGGTTTTTTCTTCTTTTATCGGAATCAAAGTGCATGCCGTCAGTAATGAAAGTACGGCAGCAGCCGAAATAATACGAATTGTTTTTTTCATAATGTCCCAAGACCCCTTATCCTTTTTCTTTCTTTTTTATTCTAAAATATACGGCTTTGCATTGCAATTTGAATATGAAAAAACCCGAAGATATTCTCCGGGTTTTCCGTGTCTGAGGTTTAAATCGCATCTTCCTTTAAAGCTTCGATAATGCTTTCTTCTTTTATTTTGTTGATGCTTAAAACCATGCCCGCGCCCACTATGAGGAATACGGATATAATGCATACCGAATATGTTACGGGGTTTATTATAAAAGAATACAGTTTGTCGCTGAAAGCCGAATACATCAGATAACTTAAAAGTATCGAAACCGGAACTCCGATGAAAATCGCCCTGAAACCGTAGAGGAAAATTTCAAGCCACATCATTTTCTTAAAGCCTCTGTTGTCCATTCCGACCGATCTGTACATCGCAAATTCTTTTCTTCTCAAAAGAACGCCCGTCGAAATCGTATTGATGATATTCGCAATCGTTATTA
>JAGADU010000081.1 GCA_017613435.1 Lachnospiraceae bacterium
ATTTCGCGTATTTCGTTGACTTTTTTGACAAACTCGTCAATCGTCTGCGTGAAATTGATTTCCCGCCTGAAAGCGGCCGAATTTTTCATTCCCGCGGTGTAAAAAGCGGCGTGGGTTCTCATTTCGCGAAGCGCTCTGTATTCGTCCTTGGCCATAACGAGAAGATCAAGATGGTTTAAAATCATATCCGCAATCTCGTCATTGTCGGGTTTATAATCCTTATTTTCGCTGAGGCTTTTGAATATCCACGGGTTTCCTCTTGCGGCACGCCCCACCATGATTCCGTCGGCTTTGGTTACTTTTTTCATCCTGTCGGAACTCTCGATGTCTTTTACGTCTCCGCTTCCGATAACAGGTATCGGTATGCTCTCTTTGACCTGACGGATAATATCCCAATCAGCCTCTCCCTCGTAAAATCGGTTTCTGGTCCTCGCATGAACCGCCACTGCCGCCGCTCCGCTCTCGTACGCTATCCTTGCGACTTCGACCGCATTGATATGCTCTTCATCAAATCCCGAGCGAATTTTAACCGTTACGGGTTTGCCGGATGCGCCCGCAAGCGCCTCGACTATTTTGCCGATTAAAACCGGGTCTTTCATGAGTGCGCTTCCCTCTCCGTTATCGACTATCTTTTTGACGGGACAGCCCATGTTTACGTCGAGTATGTCAAAGGGATATTCGTCGATCATCTTCGCCGCTTCTGCCAGAATATGCGGGTCTTTCCCGAAAAGCTGGAGTGACACGACGCTTTCGTCCGGATGGATGTTTAACATCTCGAAAGTCTTGACGTTTTTGTATGTTATCGCCATCGCGGATATCATTTCCATGCAAACCATTCCGGCGCCCATTTTGGAGCAAATAAGACGAAAAGGCAGGTCTGTGAAACCTGCCATCGGAGCCAATATATATTCGTTTTTGATATTTACGTTTCCTATCTGCATCATTGTCCCGGGGTTATTTTGCAATAACGTTGATTACGGTCTCGCCGCCGGTGAATTCGTGATTGCTTCCCCATGCCGTAACATAGATTCTAAGCTTTCCCGTTCCTTCGCTTATCGTAATCTGGTGACGCGATTCGTCGTCGGGTCCGAGTCCTCTGGTGTCGGGCGAACCGTTCGTTTCGGAACTTCCTGCCCATTCCGCGCCGAGAAGATATCCTTTTACGTTGTCGGAAGTTTCGACTATGTCCGATAAGTAAATCGTATCGCCCTCATAAACGGTCACGTTTTGTTTCATGATGATTCGCGGTGTGTTGGATTTGTAAATCATGACGGAAAGTCCCGAAGAAATAACCGACACTGCTGCCACGCCGCATATTATCGCTATTGCCAATACCAAAATTTTGATTGTTTTTTGTTTTTTATCCATAAAACTATTTTCTCACATTCTTCTCGTAAATAAGTTTAAGTCCGTGCATCGTAAGGTTTCTGTCGTATTCCTGAATCATTTCGGTTTCTTCGCTGACGATGCTTCCGAGTCCGCCCGTCGCAACCACCTTAAGATCGGTAAGTCCCGACTCTTCCTTGACCTTTTTGATAATGTATTCGGTCTGTCCTATCTGACCGTAAACAAGTCCCGCCTGCATTGACGAAATCGTTTCCTGCGCAAGGATGGAAGCGGGCTTTTTGATTTCGATCTCGGGAAGTTTTGCGGTGTCTTCCCACAAAGCCTTGGCCGAAATCTTAATGCCGGGTGCCGTGATACCTGCGGCAAATTCGCCGTTGGCGGTAACAAGGTCGTATGTCGTTGCGGTTCCGAAATCGATAACAAGTACCGGTCCGCCGTAAATATCGTAAGCGGCAACCGCGTCGACGATTCTGTCCGCACCGATTTCCTTGGGAGCCTCCGTAATGATTTTGATACCGGTTTTGATTCCGGGGCCCACGATGAGAGGGTTCTTGTTCACATATCTTTTGAGCGCATTGACGAGGGAATGCATTACGTTCGGAACAACCGATGCGATAATGCAGCCTTCAATGTCTTCAAGACTGATATTGTTATGTTCCAAAAGTTCAAGAATGATGACTCCGAATTCGTCCGATGTTCTGGACATTTTGGACATAATCTTAAACTTTACCTTTAGTTCGTCTCCTTCGTAAACGCCGAAGTTGATATTGGTATTTCCGACATCACATACAAGTAACATTCTCTACCTCCGAAATCACTCGTCCCTTACACCCGATTGAGCCAAAATCACGGCAGGATCTTCTTTTAAGACAAACACTCTGTAATAAAGACCGAGTGCCTCGAAAAGTTCTCTCTTGTTCTTTTGAACTTCCTTTACCAAAAGACCTGCGCTGACTTCGTCATAATAAAAATCGTTTTCGTCCGAATCCGTCTGAATAATCGGTGCGCCGTCCTCATCGAAAGCAATAAGAAAAACTCCGCCGACCTCTTCCGTAAAAAGAACGCACATGATGTGCAGATCTTCTTTTATCGATTCGGGAATTTTATCGAAATCTTTGTTGAAATAATATTTTTTCTCATAGGCATTTGAGCCGCAGAGAACTATTTTACCGTTATCAGCCATTTTTCACCTTTATTCGTTCTCAAAAGCGCCGAGCGTAGCCGCCATTACCGCTTTGATTGTGTGCATTCTGTTTTCGGCTTCCTCAAATACTCTCGAATAGGAAGATTCGAAAACTTCGTCCGTAACTTCCATTTCTTCAAGTCCGAATTTCTCGCCGATCTGTTTGCCGATCTTGGTCTTAAGATCGTGATACGAAGGCAGGCAGTGAAGGAAAATCGCGCCCTCACCCGCATTCTTCATAACATCCATCGTTACCCTGTAGGGCGTCAGATCTTCGATACGCTCTTTCCATACTTCATCGGGTTCGCCCATCGATACCCAGACATCGGTACAGATGATGTCGGCGCCCTTAGTGCCTTCTTCCACGTTCTCGGTAAGGGTTATGCTGCCGCCCGAGATTTTGCAGTATTCTTCGCATTCGGCCACAAGTTCCCTGGAAGGAAAATATTTTGCGGGAGCGCATGCCGTGAAATGCATACCCATTTTGGAGCATGCTATCATGTATGAATTGCCCATGTTGTATCTTGCATCGCCCATGTATGTGAGTTTCTTGCCCTCAAGGGAACCGAGCTGTTCCCTGATTGTAAGCATGTCCGCAAGCATCTGAGTGGGATGGTATTCGTTGGTCAAACCGTTCCAGATGGGAACATCCGAATATTTCGCAAGTTCTTCCACTATCGACTGCTCGAATCCGCGGTATTCGATACCGTCATAAATTCTCGACAACACTCTTGCGGTATCCGCAATGCTTTCTTTGTTGCCGATCTGCGAGCTGCTCGGATCGAGATACGTCGCATGCATTCCGAGATCGAAAGCGCCTACTTCAAAAGAACATCTCGTACGCGTACTTGTCTTTTCGAAAATAAGAACAACGTTCTTTCCCTTAAGTTCGTCCATGGGAATGCCGTTTTTCTTTTTGTATTTAAGCTTTGCCGACAAGTCGAGCATGTACTCGATTTCTTCCTTTGTGAAATCTTTTAAAGTAAGGAAATCCCTTCCTTTTAAGCTGATACCCATCTTCTTTCCTCCGATGATGCAGGTATTAAAAACCTTTATTACTTTTAATTACAAAAGCCATATGATTATACATATGGCTTAATCTCATATTTATACTGCGATTCTGCCAAAAGACAAATTCCGCGTCCCTGGCAGATCTCTTGTAATCAAACATGCCTTAGTAAAATACGTGTGCTCCGATGATGATGCCGCTTTCTCCGGATCCGGCTCTGTGGAAACTCTTGGCGTCTCCGACCGTGGTTGCGCCTTCAAGCGCTTCCTTTGCCGCCTGCATGCATTCCGCATTGACACCGTTTGTAAGTACTACGTCAAGCGATCCGTTGCTTGCGGGTCCGAACTGTCCGGGAGCATAGATGACTTCTCTGATGGTGTTGGGGTATCTCGGAGATTTAACTCTGTTTAATACCACCGCACCTACTGCGAGTTTGCCGTCATAGCACTGGTTGCCGGCTTCGGCCTGAATAATGGCTCCGAGAAGAGTTGTCTCTTCGTCGGTTGCCGCGTAAGCACCCTGATTGGCCGTAAGCTTAGCCTTTTCGAGAGCGGCTATTGCTTCGCGGGCCTTAATCTCTTCCATCGTTTCGCCGTTTTCAATGAAGGATTCGACATCAACATATTCGGCGGAAACATATCTTACTGCGCCTTTATAATCTACTTTAACCCAGTCTTCGAGTTCTTCCAGAACGGTCCATTCCGAATTGATTTCGAAAAGTCCGTCCGTCTCGGAATCCGTGCTGGGACCTTTTCTTATTCGAAGACATTCTACGTTTACGCGGGCAATCTTGTCACAGACTTTTTCCGCATATTCTTTCGCATCTTCTCCAAAATAAAGAAAATCGTTTCTGACCCATCCGACGAGTTCGCCTGATTCGATCTTTGTCCAACCGTCGCCATACTCTAGAATGGTACCGCCGCACTTGTTGTACAGCATTCCGACCACTTCGCAATCCGTATTGGCTTCGGCACGAACGTTAACCGAATTCTGGACATTGGCCATAACGAAGTTGATTTCTTCTTCGGGTTCTTCCTCAACGACTTCGGCTTCTTTAAGCGCTGCCTTTTCGATTACCTCGATATATACGTCTCTCTCGGTAATTTCGGCCGCACCTCCCTCAAGTACAAACGAATCGAATTCGACTTCAGGTACGTTTAAACTCACTCCGCCGTCAGGCTTGTCGCTTATCTTGAAAGGCGACGCCCCGATGCTTATTATTGATAATACCGATGCGCATGTTAAAGCAGTAATGCGCATTTTAAAATTTCCTAACATAAAATAACCAATTTTGTAATCTGTATCTTTCGACTTAAGCTACAAATAACACTCTTAAAATCTAAAAACCCGGGATATCCAAAAATGTTGCTTAGATGAAATATTATCAAAAAAATATGCGAATGTCAAATTTTAAGCCTGTTTGAGCGCTTTTTCGCCCCTGTTTTTGCCCGTTTTATCTGATTTCCAAAGAAGCGATAATCTGCCCTTTTTTATCCCTCCAATACACTCCGTCGGAGATGATGTAATCCTCGTTTTCAAGCACCGCCCTGCAAAAATCCCTGCTGTCCTTAAGGCGCTTTTTGAATGCCATTCCGCCGCCGAAAAGTATGGTCGAATGCGTGTCGGAACCGGCCGTTATGGGCTTGTTGTTGTCAAGTGCAAGCTTCATCGCATCGTCGTTCCAGTCCGCTATGTTGTGGCTTTGGCTCAAAGGACTCGAATGAGTCGCGTTGTATGCTTCGATTGCATCCGCGTAATCCGGGAAAGTCCTCACTTCGGGAATATAGGGTTCCACTCTGTAAGGATGCGCCTGGGAAACCATTCCGCCGGCTTCTTTTACAATCGAATACTGTTCCTCTATCGAGCATGTTCTTATCGCGGGAATATTGATGAATTCTTCGGGGCTTAAACCGTAAATCAAAAACTCGGTTCCCCTGTAACCCGTCTCCATTCCGAAAAATACGTCAAAATCGTTTTCGTCTCCGAATCTTTTGGCGTCCTCATATCCTTTTGCGTACTGCCTCATCCATTCATCCCAGGGAAGTTCCCTGCTGATGCATGTGTTTCCGCCCCAGTTGTGATCCGTCACGAATGCGCCCGCATATCCGAATTCGCAGCATGCCTTTGCCATTTCGTAACCCGTGTTCTGGCCGCATGCGCTGCCCTGATTGGTATGCATGTGTGTTTCGTAAAAGTACGGATAATCTTTAAGTAAGTTGATTTTCATTTTTTGCCTTTCTCTTATTCCTGCCCCTGTATCTTAAAATTGCTAAAGAAATATGCTGCAATAAATCCCGTCAGTGCGCAAAGAAGTGAAATGAGCACACCCCAAACGGTATATTTTTCAAAGATCGGAAAGATCATAAGCGTCGATGATACGACTATTCCGATAACCGCGTGAAAAGCCTCGGAATAATGCTTTTTGAAAATATATTCGACGATTCGCGCAAGCGCCGCCGCGGTAAGAAGCATTCCGACGACCCACGGAATGACGACTGCGGGTTTAAATCCCGCAAGTCCCGCATTGAAGGATTCGTAAATGCCAAGGCTCATCATTATGGAAGAGCTCGTCAGACCCGGAATTATAATGCTTAATCCCCACATGAATCCGGCGAAAAGATACCATCCGATATTCGGAGTGATATTTACGTTCGGAATCATCGATACGCCGAAAAGCAGGGCAAACATTACGACAAAAGCCACCGCCATCGAAACGAACGAGCTCCTGCTTCTTCCCTTTTTGCCCGCCTCTTTGTAAAGCGAGGGAATATTTCCGAAAATCATGCCGATAAAAGTCCAGACCGTAAAAACTTCATACCTCGCATACATGAATTTGATAAGATTCGAGACCGCAAAAAAACCGACGGCCCAGCCGATGCCTATTAAAATATACACGAGGAAGTTCTTTTTAAGCGCCCTTATCGGATGTGAAAAAAGCTCCATGACAAGAGGATACATTCCGAGAACAACACATAAAACTCCCCCGCTGAATCCCGGTAATATCGCTCCGGCGCCTACCGCCACTCCGGCAAGCAGATCGATTGCAATCGCGCCCGCCTTGGTCCTTGGTTTTTTGCCTTCTTTTTTTTCGCTTAAATCTTCATTCTTATTTAATTGTGAATTCTCTTCTTCCGTTCCCATTTACACTGCTTCTAAAGAACGTCTTTTATTTTCCCGCGTTCTTTACGATTTTTACGATTCTGCTCGTACCCAGTCTGTCAGCTCCGAGCTTTATAAAATCTTCGGCGTCTTCAAGCGACGAAATACCGCCTGCCGCCTTGATTTTAACGGGTTCCTTAACGTATTTTGCAAAAAGCGCAACGTCTTCCTTTGTGGCTCCGCCCTTGGAAAAACCGGTGGATGTTTTAATATAATCCGCGCCGGATTCGTTGACTATTTCGCACATTTTTATCTTTTCTTCATCCGTCAGAAGACATGTTTCGATGATGACTTTCAAAACCTTGTCGCCGCATGCGGTCTTGACGGATTTGATGTCTTTTAATACGGCTTCGTAATCCCCTGCCTTAAGAGCTCCGACATGGATTACCATATCGATTTCGTCGGCGCCGTTTGCAATGGCTTCCTCTGCCTCAAAGCATTTTGCCGCCGTCGTGGAATAACCGTTCGGAAATCCGATTACGGTGCAAACCTTTACCGGCGGAAGTTTTTGCTCCATGGCTTCTTCCTTGATGTATTCGGCCGCTTTTTTGACATATGCGGCGGGAATGCAGACCGAAGCGGTTCCGTATTTTACGGCGTCGTCGCAGATAACTTTTATCTCATCCCAGGTGGAATCCACTCCGAGCAGCGTGTGATCGACTTTTGAAAGTATTTCTTTTAATTCCATAATTCAAACCGCAGAAAATCTGCGCCTTTCGTAATTTTCCTATTCCGTGAACAATGCGAAAAGATCGTCGTATGTTTCTCTTCTTCTTATGAGTTTGTCCTTTCCGTCCTTTGTGATAAGCACTTCCGCAGCACGGGGACGGGTGTTGTAGCTTGAGCTCATCGAGTAACCGTAAGCGCCTGCGTCGAGTACGCATACAAGATCGCCTGTTTCGATATGAGCAACGGGTCTTTCCTTGCAAAGAAGGTCGCCCGATTCGCAGATGTTACCTGATACGCTTACTTCTTCGAGAACGTCTCTGCTTACGGCTTTGCCTTCGTGAAGCACTTCGATTTCATGATACGAATCGTAAAGCGTGGGGCGCGCAAGCACGTTCATACCGATGTCGGTACCTGCGTATCTCTTACCTGCGTTCTGCTTTGTCGCATGCACTCTTCCGAGTATTACGCCGCCTTCCGCAACGCAGTATCTGCCGGGTTCGCTCTTAAAGAGAGGCAGATTGTCTTTGTGCTTTTGCGCATATGCATCAAGGAGTGCGGTGAATCTCTTTGTAAAAGATTCCATGTCGAATTTTGCTTCGTCGTCAAGCTTATGATAGGGAATTCCGTATCCGCCGCCGAAATCGATGTATTCGAGGCTGTCGAACTTTTCCGCTATTCTTAAGAAGTTTTCAACCGCCTGAAGGAAGGGTTCGGGATCGAGATACTGCGAACCTACATGCTGGTTGATTTCCGCAATCGTAAGGTTGTATTTCTTTGCGATTTCAAAGATTTTGTCAACGTCTTCTTCAGCAACGCCGAATTTGGTTTTCTTGCCTGCGGTAACAACTTTTTCATGATGACCCGCGCCTACGCCGGGATTGATTCTTACGGAACATTTTCCGCCGGGATTAAGCTGTCCGAACAAATCGAGCTGATCGAGGCTGTCGAGACTTACCATGATATCGTGGTCGATGGCAAACTGAAGTTCCGATTTGTCTACGTTATTGGGTACGAAGAAAATTCTGTCCGAAGGGAAACCCGCTTTGATAAGAAGTCTCATTTCGCCTTCCGACATTGCGTCTGCGTTAAGGCCTTCTTCGAGCGCCATCTTAAGGATGGTCAGATTGCTGTTTGCCTTCATCGAATAATTGGCACGGTAAGGATATTTTGTGATAACGTTTGCAACATCCTTCATGTGCTCCCTTATGTTTTCTTCGTTGTATACATATACGGGAGTGCCGTATTTCTTCGCGATTTCTTCGGGGTTAATCCCTTTGAAAAAATTTGTTTCTTCGATATAAGATCTCATATTGATTCTCGCTTTCATATATTATCGGAATATTTCATTCCGTATTTTTTCCGAATTTTATTTTATTGCAGACTCAACCTTACTGCAAGAATTTATTCTTTTTTAAGAAAGAGCGCCTCTTTGGCCGCTATTTAATTATCCTTCCATTCTTCGTTGTCTTCGGTCAGGGTCGGGATTTCGGCATATACGGTAAATATCAACAATAAAGCGTTAAATATCAGCATGATAATCGGAACCGTCCTGATGAATCCGTTGGCGGCATTTAAAGCGGAATTCAATTTGACGGGATTGCTTGAAATATAATGTCTGATTACGTATTCGACACCGAATGACCCCGCAAATGTAAGTACGGAACTGATTAACAGCCCGATTATGTTAAAGATCAATAATTTTTGTTTTACGCTTTCTTTTTTGGCTTTTAATCTGACTATTCCGAGTATTACCGGCGTTGTCGATGCGAATCCGAGCAAAATCGAAGGAATCAAAACCACCGCCACAAAAGCAATAAGCAAAGGCAGGATAATTGCAAAACCGACCGCGGCCCAGCCTCCGGCGCCGATCAGAGTACACGATTCCCAAATGACCCATAGGATTCCGCCTATTCCCGCAAGAACAAGAAGAATGCTTACCAATAACTGAAATCCGTCATTCACGATTAAAATAATATCTCTGATCTGTTTTTTATTCATCTTTCCCCCAATCTTTTCTTATGCGCCGCCCGTGAAAAGCAGAGTTTTACGATTAATCATCTCATCCGTCTTTTCAAGATACAAATCTATGTCTTTTACGTTGTCGCATCTTTCGATCAGTCCGTTATCATGGACACATTTGGATACGCTTCCCGCACCGATTGCGACTATCGACTGAATTTCCTCCATGATCAGAATGTTGTAAAGACCTTCTTTGCCGGGGAGGGAATAACCGGTATTTTCGAGGTTTCCGGCCATCTGTTTCTGGCGATAGAGATAATACGGATTAAGCCCCATTGCCTTTGCGCCCTCTGCGCAGATTCTCATCGCTTCGTCGTAATCCATCGTGATTTCAAGTTCGTTTTCATCCATCCATCTCTTTAATCGCGATGCTCTTTTTATCGCAAGAGAATGAACCGTAAGTGAGTCGGGCGTAAGTTTGACAAGTTCGTCCATCGTGTGCTTTACATCTTCGATGGTTTCGCCCGGAAGGCCTATGATAATGTCGGTATTTATGTTTTCAAATCCTTTTTCGCGTACCAGTTTAAACGCCTCGACAAACTGCTCGACCGTGTGGTTTCTGCCGATCAGTTTAAGCGTTTCGTTGCTCATGGTCTGGGGATTGACCGAGATTCTGTTTATCGGATATTTTCTGATAACATCGAGTTTTTCCGCGGTAATGCTGTCCGCTCTTCCCGCCTCTATCGTAAATTCTTTGACATGTTCAAACGGAAGTATTGTTGTTATGTACGAAAGAAGTTCGTCGAGCTGTTCCGCCCCCAGAGTCGTCGGCGTGCCGCCGCCTATATAAATCGTATCAAGGTATTTGTCCGACATGTTCGATGCGGTCCACTCAAGTTCCTTTTTTAACGCAAGAAGATAGTCCTTTATTTTGTCTTTGTATTTAAAAACGGGATTTGATGTAAAAGAACAATAAAGACATGTGGACGGGCAGAAAGGAATGCCGACATATACGCTGTAGCCGTCCGTATGATGAATCCTTGACATTATTTCCGTCTCGCGAAGCGCGATATCGATTCCAAGTTCGAGCTTTTCACCGCGAAGTCTTCTCTCTGCGTAGGCTCTTTCCCTGACGGTATTTAAAACATCTTCGCCGCCCTCTTCCTCAATCATGGTGCGGATTAATTTGGTCGGGCGAATGCCCGTGAGATTTCCCCAGGGAAGTTCTTTTCCGGTCGCCTTTGAGAGAAAATCGTAAAGTCTTATTCCGAATTCTTTTTTGGCTTCGTCCTTTTCGGACGAAACGACGAATTCTTCGGTTTCTTTTATACCGTCGAAATCAAGTCTCAAATTAACCGTTCCGCCGTTTTCCGATACCTCAAAAACACCGTCGATATTGTCCGCTTCTTCGCCGGTAACAGCTTCGGTGCCGGGAAAAAAAGACGTTAAAAGCGCATATACGTCATATTCTCTCTCGGTTTTGTTAATTTGAATTTTGATTCTTTTCATCTGTTAACGATCTCGCCCCTGTTACTTTATGGAATCAATCATCCATTCTTCGTCTTCCAAATTGTAC
>JAGADU010000082.1 GCA_017613435.1 Lachnospiraceae bacterium
CCCGCCGTATCACCCGTAACCCCGCCGAATTCTTTTTTGGTTTTAAAATAGTAAAAAAGCACGGTCAGAATCATCGAGACGCATATTCCCGATGCGTAAAAGGGATTGACGAAAGCCATTGCCGCGATGCAGCATAAAGCCTCGATTGCGATAAGGATTCCTACTGCCGTTTTGGAACTGCTTTTGGCAAAAAGATTTAAAGTTCCTTCTTTGGCGCTCTTAAACGATATTGCGCAAAATCCGCTTATACACCTTGACAAGACAAATATAAGGCAAAGCGAAATCACGGTTTGCGTATCATTTACAAAAGACAGTGCCCCGATAAAAATCAATCCGTAAAGAGAAAGCATTATTACCGAAAAAGCACCGATATGCGGATCTTTTAAAATTTCCAGTTTTTTCTCTTTTTCACCGTATGAACAAAGTGCGTCCGACGTATCCATAAAACCGTCGACATGTATTCCGCCGGAGATGATTAAGGGTATCGCCGCCATCATGAAAATCCTGCAGATTTCCGGAATGTTTCCGAGGAATACGCAAAGGCAGTGCCAGCCGAAAACAAGCCCTCCGATTATCACGCCTACAAAAGGGAAGAATACGAACACGTATTTCATGTCTTCTTCCTTCCATTCGCAGCGCGGTACGGGAATTTTGGAATACATCGACAATGCAATTAAAAAAGATCTGATTATGCGCATTATTTAATCCTTAAAGGTATTCCGACAACAACCTCATAAACTTCGTCTGCCTTCTCGAAAAGATCCCTGTTAACCTTTCCGAGCGCATCCATGTACGAGAGGGTTGTGACATCGTAATCGGAACCCGATTCAAATACATTGTTTGTGACAAAGACGACATTATCGGATGCGTCCGCAAGCGACTTGATTCCTTTTTGAACTTTTTCGACGGTCTCTTCCATCCCCATTATTTCTCCGCCGAAAAACATCTCGTTCGCCACAAGATTCGAAACGCATTCAAGCAATACGTTTTTGTCCGAAGTTATTAACGAAACGGCACTTTCGAGATCGTGAGGACATTCGATTGTTTCAAAGCCCTTGTTCTTTCTTTGTTCTCTGTGCTTTTCGACTCTCTCGATGTTTTCCTCATCTTCGCCGACCTTCATCGTCGCAATGTAATATTTGTTTTTTCCTTCGCTGTATTTGCAGATGAGATCTTCCGCAAATTGCGATTTTCCGCTGGCGCTTCCGCCGTAAACTAAAGTAAACATATGTTTTTTTCCTATACCGTTTATCCCCGTGCTTTAACTGTTTCTTTTGTAATTCTCAACAGATATTTCCGAAAAACGTGCCGCGTTTTTGTATATGCAAAGCGCATCATCCAAAAGCGACATCATCATTACGGCCCCCGTGCCTTCGCCTAACGCCATGTTCGCATCGATTGCGGGCTTAAGCGAAAGACTTTGCGCTATTATTCCCGAAACGGGTTCCTTCCCCCTATGTGAAGCAAATAAATAATCTTTTACACCCGGACAAAGACCTTCGGCAACAAGTGCCGCAGTCAGAGTTATCGCACCGTCCAGGACTATCGGAATGCCGTATATCGCACCGCCTATGCATACACCGCTTAACGCTGCTGTATCAAACCCTCCGACGGCCGATAATATCTTAAAAACGTCTGCGTTTAAAAGCGACTTTTTCCTGATTGCTTCCAAAATCACTCTTTTTTTGTTTGCGAGTTTTTCATCGTCAAGTCCGGCACCGCGTCCGGTAATCTTTTCCACAAAAAGATCGATGTTTTTGATTTCTTTGTGGGCATATCCTTTTTTATCGCAAAAAAGCGTTTTCTCGCCTGCCAAGATTGATGCGGCGACCGCGGTTGATGTGGTCGTGTTGCCAATTCCCATCTCTCCCGTCAGTATAATGTCGTAACCGTTTTTTTTGCATTCTTTTACAAGATTGATTCCGACATTTACGGCTTCAAGAGTTTCTTCTTCGCTCATTGCGTCGGATAAAAGAAAATCTTTGGTACCTTTATTTATTTTGTAATTTAACGCACCTTTTAATTCTTCGTCGGAATTTATTCCCACATCGACAACCATCATGTCGATATTGTTTTTTTCCGCCATTACCGCAACTGAGGATTTGCCGTTTAGCATGTTTTTCGCAACCGAAAGCGTAACCTCAAAACCGCTTTGACTTACGCCTTCTTTTACGATTCCGTTGTCGGCACACATTATTATCAAAGCTCTTTTGGAAAGATTTATTTCATCGCTTCCGCCGATTGCTCCGATGCGCGATAAAACTTCTTCGAAATCTCCCAAGCCGTCGAGCGGTTTTGCTATATCGTCCCATCTTCGGGCGATTTTGTTTTTTATCGTTTCGTCGGGCTTTTTTATTTTCAGCGAACGAAAGGAATCAAGATCGTATTCAATTGATGTTTGCTTCTTTGAGCATTCCATAAATCTTCTCCATGTCCAAATGTTCTCTTAAAATATCAGCCATGCGTTCGTATTCTTTTTCCTTAAAAGAAGCATAATCCATCAAACCGTCATCATCTATTATAACATTCTTTTCGCGTGCGAGTGCATCGATTACCGCTTTGGCAATTCCTTTTTTGTCAAATATTCCGTGAACGTAGGTTCCGTACACCCTTCCCGATTTGTCGGATATTACCGTATCGCTCAAAGTATTGCCATTTGATACGCTTTCGCCGACATGAATTTCATAACCTTCGAATTCAAGGTCCGAAAGGTTTGAGAAGAATCCGTCGAGAGTATTTATTTTGCCCGTTAATCTTGTTCTTGTCTTTTCGCTTCTTAAGACAGTTTTCATATCAAGAAGCCCCATGCCCGAAATATTACCGCCTTCTTCGACGGATTCAGGGTCGCTTACAGACTCTCCGAGCATCTGAAAACCGCCGCATATGCCGAATACCGGCACTTTTTCGGACATCTTTTTAACCATTGCCTCAATGCCGTTTTGGCGCATCCATTTAAGATCTCCGATTGTGTTTTTGCTTCCCGGAAGAATGATCATATCGGCTTTTTCAAGTTCTTCGCATGAAGTTACATATCTTAAAGATACGTTTTCGTTTTGCTCGAATACGTTAAAATCCGTAAAATTCGAAATTCTCGGGAAACGAACTATCGCAATGTCGATTACCTTTCTTTTTTTGTTGTCGAAACGCTCCGACAGACTGTCTTCGTCTTCAAGTTTTACGCTCATGTAGGGCAAAACTCCGGCTACGGGAATCCGACCTTTTTCTTCAAGCATTTCAATCCCGGGATCGAGTATCGTTTTATCCCCTCTGAATTTGTTGATGATAAGACCTTTTATCCTCTTTTTTTCGGCGTCGGTAAGAAGCATTATCGTTCCGAGAAGCTGCGCAAAAACGCCGCCCCTGTCGATATCTCCGACCAGAAGAACAGGCGCATCGACAATATCCGCCATTCCCATATTTACGATGTCGTTTTCTTTAAGATTGATTTCGGCGGGACTTCCCGCACCTTCGATCACAATAATGTCCGCATATTTTTCCAATTCTTTAAAAGCATCCTTTATGCAGGGAACAAGCTTTTTCTTATATGCGAAATATTCTCTCGCGCTCATCTGTCCGAGCACTTCGCCGTTAACGATAACCTGCGAACCGATCGAATCGGTGGGCTTTAAAAGTATCGGATTCATGCATACCATCGGCTTTATGCCGGACGCTTCAGCCTGCATCACCTGTGCGCGCCCCATTTCAAGCCCTTCATCCGTAATAAACGAATTAAGCGCCATATTCTGTGACTTGAAAGGAGCCACTCTGTATCCGTCCTGTTTGAAAATCCTGCAAAGACCCGCCACAAGGAAACTTTTCCCCACTCCGGACATGGTACCCTGCACCATAATTACTTTTGCCATTTTTTATACCGCATCAGAAAAGACTGATGTTTCTTTCCTTCGCATATGCGTTTATGTCTTCTTTTACGTCAAAAAGTTCACAAATGTATTCTTCCTCAAAGACTTCTTCGGGAGTGCCGAATCTGTCGATTTTATCGCCTTTAAGACAAAGGATTCTGTCGGATATTTTCCGGGCGATGTCAAGTTCGTGCACCGACATGATTACGGTTAGTTTTCTTTCTTCCTTCATCTTTTCGAGAATGCTTAAAAACTCGAGTTTGTGCCGTATGTCAAGGAAGGTTGCGGGCTCGTCCAAAAGCACGATTTCGGGCTCCTGGCAGAGGGCTCTCGCAAGCATGATTCTTTGTCTTTGGCCGTCGCTTATTTTTTTGAAATCCCTGTCTTTTAATTCTTCGACTTTGACAAGTTTCATTGTGTTTTCGACCGTTTCGCGATCGCTTTTCGACAATATTCCGAAATACCCCGTATACGGATATCTTCCCGTTGCGACAACATCAAAACAGCTCATCATTTCGCCCTTTATTCTGTCGGTAAAAAGAACCGCAATCTTTTTGGACAATTCGTTTCCGGACATTTTCGACAATTCTTTGTCGTCTATAAAAATACTTCCGCCGATTACATCCGTCTGTCTTGCGATACTTTTTAAAAGAGTGGATTTTCCGACGCCGTTCGGACCGATAATCGTGATGATCTCGCCCTTTTTGATTTCGATGTCAATATCTTTGATAAGGGGTCTGCCGTTGTATCCGATTGTCAGTTTGTCGGTCTTGATAAAACCTTCCATCACGAATTCCCCCTCTCTTTTTTGTTTAGCAAAATAAATATAACGACGGGGGCTCCGAATACGGCGGTCACGGTGCTTATATTAAGTTCGGTCGGTGCAAAAAGATTTCTGGCAAGCAAATCGCAGAACAGGCAAAACAGACTTCCGCCAAGGAAACTTGCGGGAATCAGAATTATGGGTTTGCTCGTGTTAAAAAGCTTTTTGATAAGGTGGGGCGCCGCGATTCCGACAAAAGAAATCGGTCCCGCAAATGCAACGATGCAGGCAGAAAGAAGGCTCGACAAAAGCACCGTAAATACCCTGATTGCCTTAACGTTTACGCCCATGCCCTTTGCGAACGATTCGCCGAGATTGTACGCATCAAGAGGTTTTGAAAGCAAAAATACGAGAATAAAGGTTATCGAAATCACAACCGCCATGACTTTTACATTGTCCCATGTCATACCGGAAAACGATCCTCTCGACCAGTTGTGAAGATTGACGATATCCGCATCGGATGCAAAAGTTACAACAAGCTCGGTGATTGCCGAACAGATGTAGCCTATCATCACACCGCATACTATAAGCATCGCCATCGAATCGATTCTTCTTGTCATTAAAAGAACAAATCCCATGCAAATCATGGCGCCGACAAATGCCGCCGCTATAAGTGTAATACTGCTTGCTTTAAGGGATTTGGATAAAAGAAAAACCATCGCGAGTGCCACACACATTTTGGCGCCCGACGAAATTCCGAGCACAAAGGGACCCGCAATGGGATTATGGAAAAATGTCTGTAAAAGATAACCCGAAAGCGCAAGCGCGCCTCCTAAAATAAATACCGCCACGGTTCTCGGAAGTCTGATATTCCGGATAATCGTGTCGATTGTTTTGTCGTTTGCGCTGCCGCTTAACGAGGATAAAATGTCTCCGATTGAGATTTTTACGCTTCCGACGCAAACATTGAGCACAAGGAAAACACCGATGCCCAAAAGAAGCATCGCAAAAGCAATTATGTACCTAAGTGTTCTCTTTTTGCCCATAAGAATGCACCCAAACGTGATTTACCGCAATCTGAACATATAATGCAATTTATCGTATTCACCGTTTACTATGGCGTTAATATCCTCAATCATATATCCCGCCGAAAGAGACTGCTGATACATGTCATTCGTCGTGCACCAGACTTCGTCGTTTTCCACGGCTTTGAAATCTTTAATCAGATCGCATTTTGCAAAAAGATCGTCAAGCGTTTCCATTCCGCCGTCTATCGAGGAATTGTATATTATGATGTCCGCATCTTTGGCCGTTTTGTAAAACTCCTCTATTTGCATATTGACGGTGGTCTTTTTGCCGTTGTCGTCGTTAAGATCTTCGAAAATATATTTTGCGCCGGCTATTTCAATCATCTTGGGAACATAATCCGATGATTTTTTTACCTGAACGAGATTGTTGGATGTTATATAAAAATATGCAATGGTTTTGTCGCTTCGATTTGTATTTTTAACGTTTTCGACAATGTCTTCCTGTTCCTTAAAGATTGCCTCGGCTTTCTCTTCCTCGCCGAAGAGCGCACCGTAAAATTTAATCCACTCAACCCTTCCGAGGGGATGCTCTTCATAACTCGAATAATCCACGATAACTGGAATGCCGAATGTTTTAAACTGCTCCAAAACATCGGGCGAATGGTAAATCATGGTGTTTTCGATAACGAGTCTGCATTCTCCCGAAACTATCAGTTCGTAATCGGGTTTGCTGTATTTGCCGGCATAAACGATTTTGCCTTCGTTCATCGCATCGGCGGCTTCTTTTATATACCAGTCGTCGGCTTCTTTTCCGGAAAACTTTATCGAATCGAGAGCGTCGATTCCGACAAACATATCCATCGACGAAGACGAAACAAGATAAATGTTTTCGAGAGGTCTTTTGATAATGATATATTCATCATCCGCGGTTATTTCCATGCCTTCCGGAACGATAAGATATTTCGAACCGTCCTCAAACACATTTAGTAAAACTACCCCTCCCTCATAATAATCCGCCGAAAAACCTATGGCATATTTTGTCTCAAGGCTTTTTTCGAATTTCAAATCGGCAAAATCCCTGACCGCGGGATTTTCGGCAACCGTATTATCTTCGGTGGGTACGGGTATGGTAATCACGGTCGAATGCGAAGAAGGAGTATCGCATGCCGAAAGAACAGACAGAGCGACAAACAATATACAAGATATTAGAATTTCACATATCTTTTTTTGCATCTTGCTTCCTCTTATTCAACCTCTTTCATTGTATCAGGATGAAAGACAAGAGTATACTCGATTTCGTGCGGTTTGCTCATGGCAACGGTATCCGCAGTTACATCGAGCGGTTCATCAAATGATTCCACGGGAATTTCAAAAACGGATGCCTCGGCATCGGGAGCTACGGGGAAATATTTCACACCGTCGACAATCATATAGTCGTAATTGGGCGAACTCCATTCAACCACAAGGAGTAACGATCCGTCATCGCACTTTTTGATCTGAGCCGGAGAAGCAACGGACGCTTTGCCCGAACCGCCTTCAAGGTCCAATTCTATAGTATAATCGCCCACATAGACATAGCCCGCATGCTGCTCAAGTTCGGCTGAGCCTTCGCCTTTGGCGGATTTTAATACGGGATTTGATACGCTGACTTTGTGATCGTACCAGTTTCCCTTTGTTCCTATAAGGGCAACATCGAATTCGTCATCAAGATAGGGAACGGGAATGTCGAAACCGTGTACTTCATCCGTCGTTCCGTCGTCATAATCTATTATATCAATCGAGGGCTCAAGCAAAACCGCGCCGTCTTTCGCAGCGTCTTCTGCAAGGCCGTAATAAAGATTCAATATCTTTTTGGAAGCAAGCGATACATGAATGGTCATCTGACCGTTTTCAACTTTAAGTTCGCCCTTTCCGTCACACATTTCGTTTACATGAAACATCGAGCTGTCGGTATTGAATTCCGCAAGATAAATTCCGTCTTCAAGTTCGCATTCCGAAACCGAATTTAATTCTTCGACGTCTTTATTTTCTTCATCGGAATTATCCGTACTTGCGAAAACCTCTTCGTCATCAACGTCTTCGATATCCTGTTTGTATTCATAAGTTTCGACTTTTATGACCTGAGAATTGTAACAACCCGTAAGCATTAAAACCGATGTTGCCAATCCCGCAAGCATAAGTAAAAATTTTTTCATTTCAGCAAGCCTCCGTCGTCCGTAAATAGGGGTAAAAATCAAAAAGGGGAAGTTAAATCACGATTTAACTTCCCCTGAATTCGCGATTATTTAAGTACTTCTTTTGTATGTTCGATATAAAGCTTCTGGATTTCTTCGATTCTTCCCAAACCGGAAATCTGTGTATCGATTGTATCGAATTTTGCAGATGCTTCAAACATGGAAAGCCATGAATCTTCATCTTCGCCTGCCATATCATTGTTTGCATGATCGCCGGCAACAACCATAAGAGGTCTTAAGATAACAAGCTTGTAACCTGCTTCGGATACTGCTTCGATTACATTTTCGCATGCTGTTTCTTCGGGCTCACCTTCAACCGTACCGATGAATACATTGTCGTATCCGAGCTCGTTCATCTGTGTCTGCATCTGGCTGTAGGAAATCTTAGCCGCATGTGATGTACCGTGTCCCATAAGAACAAGTGCATATCCTGCTTCTTTTGCTGCGCCGATGCTCTCAAATCCTGCTTCTTTTGCTGCGGCATCAGCTACTGCGATTGCTACTGCCTTTTTGTCTGCATTGATGATTGTTGCATCTTTGCCTACTTCGCCGAGAAGGGGCTCTGCAACCTTAATGCTATCGATTTTATCTTCATATTTTTCAAGTGCTTCCATCAATTCGTCATATTCGGCACCGTGCATAAGGTGTGTGGGCTGAACAACAAGATTCTTAACGCCGTTGGCAACAGCTCTGTCGAGTGCCTGTTCCACATTGTCAATCTTCTCTTCGTCTCTGGCCTGAACATGGTTGATGATAATCTGTGCCGTAAACGCTCTTCTTACCGACCAGTCGGGATAAGCTTTTGCAAGCGCATCTTCGATACCCTTAATGTCTTTTGCTCTGGAATCGTTGAAAGATGTACCGAAACTAACTACAAGAATTTCGTTTTCGCCGATTTCGTCAGCGTTTCTGGGATCATCCAATGACGCATCGCCTGTGTCTCTTCCGAAATAATCGGGATCTGCATCTTCTCCTTCGACAAGCTCTTTCTGAGCATCGGTAAGAGCATCCCATGCTTCCTTGGCAGCCTTACACTGAGCATCTGTTTCGTCTGTTCTTTCCTGAACATAGATTGCATCGATAAGTGCGGCAACATTATCAGCTTTCATCTGATCGTCCTCTTCTTCAGCTGCAGGATCGTCTTCCGTATTCAAAACATTCTGAAAATCATCGATAACGCCCTGAATTTCAACATTCAAATCTTCAGGAACTTCAATATTGTAATCCTGAGTATTTGTACATCCTGCTACCGTAGCTACAGAAAGTAATGTCACTGCAGCCATTGCCAATAATTTCTTTCTCATAAATCTGTCCTCCTTAGATAAGAAAGTACTTTGTATTTTTAACCCCTAAATACAAAATAAAACCTTTACAACTTGTAAAGGCTTACAAAAAAGAACATGAGAAAAAGGATTCTTTTAAAATCCGATTCTTTTTCGTACAGCCAGTTACTCGTGGCTCGGAGAAAACTCCGCGTACAACGCAAGGCAGGTCTCCCGGCTTATACATCATCATTTGTGCCGCCTTCCCGAATTACCAGTGGCATATTGGTACAAACTCCGTAATTACGGTGACGAGTTCGTACGGGATTTACACCCGTTTCCCTTTTCACCAAAGCAGGCAAAATGCCTCTTTGACACCTCCCGTTTCATATTCAATTCGCTCAATTTTATCACATACTTGACTATTCATCAAGTGCTATAAATAAAGAAAAAAGCGTATTTTGGGGAAAAAATAAAGACGGCAGGTTTTCCTGCCGCCTTTAAATATAATAAACTTATTTGATAACTTTGATCCAGCCTTCGGGTGCTTCGATTTCGCATCTTTGAATGCCTGTAAGCGTATCGTAGATTTTCTTGGTCCAGGGACCCATTTCTTCCATGCCTGCGGGGAAGCAGATTTCCTTGCCGTGGTCGTTGATCTTTCCGACGGGTGATACAACTGCCGCCGTTCCGCAAAGACCGCATTCGGCGAAATCTTTTACTTCGTCGAAGAATACTTCTCTGTGTTCAACCTTCATGCCGAGGTACTTCTCAGCAACGTAGCAGATACTTCTTCTTGTGATTGAAGGAAGGATGGAATCCGACTTGGGTGTTACAAGAGTGCCGTCCTTTGTAATGAAGATAAAGTTTGCACCGCCTGTTTCCTCAACCTTTGTTCTTGTCTCGGGATCGAGATACATATTCTCGGCAAAACCTTCTCTGTGAGCTGTCTGAATCGCATGAAGGCTCATTGCATAGTTAAGGCCGGCCTTGATATGTCCGGTGCCGTGAGGTGCGGCTCTGTCAAAATCGGAAACCTTGATGGTGATGGGCTTAGCACCGCCCTTGAAATAAGGTCCTACGGGTGTAACAAGAATTCTGAATTCGTATTCGTCGGCGGGTTTAACACCGATAACGGAATTGCTTCCGAACATAAAAGGTCTTAAATAAAGACTTGCGCCTGTTCCGTAAGGAGGAACGAAGTCCTTGTTGGCTGCGATAACTTTTTCGCATGCTTCAACGAATTTATCCTTGGGGAAAGGAGGCATTTCAAGTCTTAAAGCCGAATCATACATTCTTTCGGCGTTCATATCGGGTCTGAAGCAAACAATGTCTCCGTTCTTTGTGTAATATGCTTTAAGTCCTTCAAAACATGACTGTGAGTACTGGAATACACATGCACACTCGTTTAACACTATATTAGAATCGGTGATTAGCGCACCGTCGTCCCACTTTCCGTCTTTAAATTTTGAAACATATCGATACGCACACTCGATATATCCAAATCCCAATTCTTCCCATTTGATAGTCTTAGGGTCAATCATTTTGGTATCTCCTTTCGAAATTTATAATTAATATTTTAATTATTATACGCTTAAAAATGAAAATGTAAATCGAAAATTCAATTACTTTTCTTATTTAAAAACAATACTTTCGGTATAGTTTAAATGCAATCTCTTATTCTTCGTCTTTTTTGTCGCCGTCCGATTTTGCTTCATCGGCGTTTGAAGCTTTTGCTTCGCCTTCGTCGCTGTCTTTGTCTTCTGCCTTGGCAGCCTCGGATTCGCCCTCGGTCTTTGCGACTTCCAAGCCGAGCATTCTTCTTATTTCCTCGATCGTATCCTTGTTGATATAACAACCGAGAGTATATTTATTGGAAATATTGATTCCCACATCGAAGTTATTGACGAATTTCCCGACATCCTGCGAGAATGCGCTCCATTCCTCGTCAAACATCGAACGAAGTCTCTTCATGTCGGTGAAAAGATACACGAGATTTCTTCTGTTCTTTCCGACCATGATGGGGAAGCGAAGTCTCTGAAGTTCAACACCCTCCGTCTGCTTTGCGATCTCTTCGGGGATTTCGATTTTTTCATCCGAAGGTTTTGCGGGAATAACGAATTTGGCCTTCATTACTTCGATGGCAAAGAATCTGTAATAAATCTTTGCAATCATCTTTTCCGCATCCGTCGTGGGATTGGAAATCTGCGATCTTAAAAGCATCCATCTTACAAGATTGGGATTGGTTACGGGAATTTCGTTTTCCTTCATTCCGGAATAATTGGGCTTGGGAATAACGTTTTCCGCACCGATGGCAACGGCTTCGAAATTGACTCTCAGTCCGAGCGCACCGTTAAGATAGAAACTCTCGAAAAGGAAATCTCTGATACCCTGACCGTCTTCTCCTCTTTCGATTTTCTTTATTTCAAACAAATCTTCGGGAAAATGCTTTTCGCCGATTTTTCTGTAAGGCTTCGAGAAAATATGAATTTCGGGAGGCGAGCATACGAAATCGTCGTTAACCTTGCTTGTTCTCGAGAACATATGGGGTTCGCCGGTCTTTTTGTTGTATACGGCATATATCTCGTCTGCGGCAAGAATCTTCTTGGCGAGAGAACGTGCAAGATTTCCTACTTTTCTTCTGAATTCCTTAATTTCTTCGTCTTCGAAGGCGCCTTCTTTTTTCTCATGTATTTTAATGAAGATTCTCCATGCTTCGGAACAGTCGGTAATACTCATTCTGGTGAGTTCGGTCTCGTAAAGTTCCAAATCTCTTTTGCCCACATAAGAATCGCCGATGGCTGTTACATATGCAAGGTGAATTTCGCCTTCTTCGGTATCTTCGGAATGAATTACCGAACCGGGTTTGATATTCTCGCTCAAACCGTCGCGAATTCTGAGCGCAACGAAACAATCGGTAGCCGAATCCGCCTGTTTCCTGTCGATTTCAAGAGATACCACGCTGCTTACAACAAGTTCGTCGTCATCGTCTCCGTAGTTTGTAATAAAAATCTTATCGTCTTTGCTGACGGTTCCTCTTACTCTTCCGACAACGGCAATATCATTCGTGCCTTTCAGTTCGAATGTATCGAGGACTCCGTATACAAATTTGTTTTCGTTGTTAGTTTCGCTCATTATAACCTCTGATTATTCCTTTTTTTCTTCTTTATTTTTTGAGCCTATGCCGAGTACAAGGAATGTAATGATACCGAGTATAAGCGCACAGGCTATGGTTTTAATCTCTACCGTGCCGAAATGCAATACGAATCCGCCGACACCAGCAATAAGTATAACCGAAACCGTAAAGAGATTTCTGTTGTCTTCAAGATTGGCCGACTGAATCATTTTAAGGCCCGATACCGCAATAAATCCGTAAAGTGCGAAACATACGCCGCCCATTACGCAGTTGGGAATGGTCGAAAGGAATGTTTCAAACGGAGCGATAAACGAAGCAATAATCGCCATAACGGCTGTTGTGAAAATCGTTACAATCGAAGCATTTCCGGAAATGGCAACACATCCGATGGATTCGCCGTATGTCGTGTTGGGACATCCGCCGAAAAATGCGCCTGCCATGGATCCGATACCGTCTCCGAGAAGCGTGTTGTGAAGTCCGGGCTCCTTAAGAAGGTCTTTCTCTATAATGGAAGAAAGGTTCTTATGATCCGCTATATGCTCTGCAAAAACAACAAATGCAACGGGTGCATAAGCCATAAATATTACGAAAAGATACGAACCCATGCTCTTGTAATCGCCGTAAGCAAAGGTTCCGGGATAAAACATTGCTTTTACAAAAGAAAAGTCGGGATACCACTGCATCTGGGTAAATTTGGAAAAGTCAACTACCTTTAACGCGTCAACATCGTTTGCCATACCGACAAGAGTAAATACCGATGCAACCGCATAACCCGAAACGATACCGATGATAAAAGGAATCATCTTCATCATTTTTTTGCCGTATACTGAGCAAACCATGGTTACGAACAAAGTAAGGAGTCCGCAGAACATGCAGATGTAAGGCGATGCAAGGGGGCTGCTTCTTTTTTCGGGTTCAAGGTTCATAACATCCGCTACGGCACTTCCCGAAAGCGTCAAACCTATGATTGCAACCGTGGGTCCTATTACAACGGCGGGCATAATCTTGTTAATCCAACCAACGCCGACAATTTTAACGATTATTGCAAGGATAACGTATACCAAACCTGCAAATACGGCACCGAGGATGAGTCCGAGATATCCGAGTGTCATGGATACTCCGCCTGCAAAAGCAGCCGTCATCGATGCTATGAACGAGAACGAGGAACCGAGGAATACAGGGCTCTTGAATCTCGTAAACAAAAGATAAATAAGCGTACCGACACCGGCACCGAAAAGTGCTGCCGAAGGCGAAAGCGCAGGTGCGGCGCCGAATTTCGCGCATTCTGCGTTAACCATTGCGGGAACAGCTATTGTAGCCGCAAGAATTGCAAGCAACTGCTGAAGTGCAAACAATAAAATCTGACCGAATTTCGGTTTGTCTTCAACCTGATAAGTAAGTTTCATTTCGTAACCCTCCGTAAATAAATCTTAATCTTGTTGAAATATTAAATTATAAATTTCTTCCGCAACAGTTTTTGTACTTTTTGCCCGAACCGCAGGGACAGGGAGCATTGGGATAAATCTTGTCTTCCGTTCTTCTCTTGGGTCCTTTGGCAACGGTGTCGTCTTTGTTTGTTCCGGTAACCTGGGCAACCTGTTCACGTTCGATCTTCTTTTCGACCACAACGTGCATCATCATGAATACCGTCTGTTCCTTGATTGCTTCGGTCATTGCATCGAACATGTCAAAACCTGTCATTCTGTATTCGACCTTGGGATCCTTCTGTGCGTAAGCAACCATTCCGATACCCTGTTTCAACTGTTCCATGTCGTCTATGTGGTTAATCCATTTCTGGTCGATAGCCTTAAGGAGGATAATACGCTCTGCTTCACGGCATGCCTCGGGATCCGAAAACTGAGCTTCTTTTTCCTCGTAGAGTTTAACGGCTTCTTCCTTAAGCATCTGCTTTAAGGCATTTTTCTTCAAGCCTTTAACCTTTTCGGGTGTGATGGGTTCGAGGGGAACTATCGAGCGGATGGCCACGTTGAGTTCCTTAAGATCCCAATCCTCCCATGAGGAATCTTCTCCGAGCGAAGAATCGATTGCATTCTCCACAACATCCGTAACCCATTTGTAAATGGTGTCTCTCATGCTGTCTCCGTTGAGAACGCGGTTTCTCTCGGCATATATAATCTCTCTCTGATCGTTGTTAACCTGGTCGTATTCGAGAAGGTTCTTTCTGATACCGAAGTTGTTGTTTTCGATTTTCTTTTGTGCGCTTTCAACAGCACGAGAAAGCATCTTGTGCGAAATCTCCTGGTCTTCGGAAACTCCGAGCGAATTGAAAATCGTCATGAGTCTGTCCGAAGCAAAGAGTCTCATAAGGTCGTCTTCGAGCGAAATATAAAACTTGGACGATCCGGGGTCTCCCTGACGTCCCGAACGACCTCTCAGCTGGTTGTCGATACGTCTGGATTCGTGACGCTCCGTACCGACGATTCTCAAACCGCCGACTTCGGGAACACCTTCGCCGAGCTTGATATCGGTACCACGGCCCGCCATGTTGGTTGCGATTGTAACCGCGCCCTTCTGACCTGCTTCCGCAACTATCTGAGCTTCCATTTCATGGAATTTTGCATTCAATACTTTGTGAGGAATTCCTCTTCTCTGAAGTCTTCTCGAAAGTTCTTCCGAAGCTTCGATCGTAATTGTACCTACAAGTACGGGCTGTCCTTTCCTGTGGCACTCTTCGACATCGCGGCAGATAGCATTGAGTTTGCCGTTCTTGGTTTTGTATACCGCGTCGTTTTCGTCGACTCTGATAACGGGAAGGTTGGTCGGAATTTCGATAACGTCCATTCCGTAAATCTCTCTGAATTCCTTCTCTTCGGTCAAAGCCGTACCTGTCATGCCGGCTTTTTTATGATATTTGTTGAAAAAGTTCTGGAAAGTAATCGTGGCGAGAGTTTTGGATTCTCTCTTGACTTTTACGTGTTCCTTTGCTTCAATTGCCTGATGAAGACCGTCGGAATAACGACGTCCGGGCATCAAACGGCCCGTGAAACTGTCAACGATGATAATCTGATCGTCTTTTACCACGTAATCCTGATCCCTGAACATGAGATTATGTGCGCGAAGGGCAAGGATTACATTGTGCTGAATCTCGATATTTTCGGGATCCGCAAGGTTTTCGATCTTGAAGAACTGCTCAACCTTTGACACACCTTCGGCAGTAAGGTTAACCACCTTGTCTTTTTCGTTGACGATGAAATCGCCCGTTTCTTCCTGTTCGATACCAAGGATCATATCCATCTTGGACTGATCTTCGAGATCCGCTCCTCGCTTCAACTGTCTTGCGAGGTAATCGGCAGCTTCGTAAAGTTTGGTGGATTTGCCGGACTGGCCGGAAATGATAAGGGGTGTTCTTGCTTCGTCGATAAGAACCGAGTCGGCCTCATCGATGATGGCATAGTTGAGTTCTCTCAGTACCAACTGTTCTTTATAAACAACCATGTTGTCACGAAGATAATCGAAACCGATTTCATTGTTCGTAACATATGTAATGTCGCAAGCGTATGCTTCACGTCTTTCGTCATTGTCCATGCTGTTTAAAACAACACCGACTTTAAGTCCCAAAAACTCGTGAACCTGACCCATTAAATCCGCGTCACGCTTTGCAAGATAATCGTTAACGGTAATGACGTTTACGCCCTTTCCTTCAAGCGCGTTCAAATACGAAGGAAGTGTGGCTACGAGTGTTTTACCTTCACCTGTACGCATTTCGGCAACGCGGCCCTGGTGAAGAATGATACCGCCGATGAGCTGAACCCTGAAAGGTTCGAGACCAATCGCTCTCCATGCTGCTTCTCTAACTACGGCGAATGCTTCAACAAGGATGTCGTCCATGGTCTCGCCGTTTGCCAAACGCTTCTTAAATTCATCCGTTTTGGCTCTGAGTTCTTCGTCGCTCATAGCTTTCATCGTGTCTCTCAAAGCTTCGATTGCATCAACCTTTTCTTTGATTCTTTTGATTTCTCTTTCGCTGTGAGTTCCGAATATTTTATCAGTAATTCTCATATTGTTCCTCTTTATAAAAAACTCGTGTTATGGGAGTCAAAATAAAAAACTCCAAAACTTCCTATATTTTCTCATAAACAAGAGTTTCTTTCAAGTATTTTGTATGTATAAAGGATAAATCGGCGCAATTAACGAATCGTCATTTTTCTGAAAATCGCAATGCCCGCCTTGTACGGCAAAGGTCTTAAAGCCCTGTCCGCTTCCTTGAGCTTTTTTCTGATTTCTATATGCTGAGGACAGTGCTTTTCGCAAGCCCCGCATTCGATGCACTGCGTTACGAATCCGGGCACCGCTCTCATGCCGATGTTCCGGGCGTATTCGAACCTTCCTTCGCTCTTGGATTCCGAATACATCTTGTTGTAGCACGCAAAAGTTCCGGGGATGTCAACGCCTTTCGGACACGGCATACAGTAAGCGCAGCCGGTACAGCCCACTTTTTCCTTTTCTCCGATGATTTTTTTGATGTCCTCGTAGACCGCGAAATCTTCCTCCGTAAGTTCCCCGGCTTTAACTTCGCTTGCGATTCTGACATTTTCCTCAACCATTTCCACGGAATTCATTCCCGAAAGCACACAGGTAACCTCCGGCTGATTCCAAAGCCATCTTAACCCCCATTCGGCACTGCTCCAGTTTCGAGGGTTGTTTTTGATGAGTTTTTTCGCATCTTCGGGCAAAAGATTGACGAGTTTGCCTCCCCGGAGGGGTTCCATTATGATTACGGGAATCCCCTTGGCGTTCGCAGCCTCAAGTCCCCTTCTTCCCGCCTGGGTGTGCTCATCGACGTAATTGTATTGAATCTGGCAGAAATCCCAATCGTAGGAATTGAGAATCTTTATGAACATTTCCGTATCGCCGTGATAGGAAAAGCCCAGATTTTTGATGGCTCCCGCCGCTTTTTTCTTTTCTATCCAGTCGATAATCCCCAGATTGACGAGATTTTCCCAGTTTTTGATATCGGTAAAAAGATGCATGAGGTAATAGTCAATATAATCCGTGCGAAGACGCTTTAATTCCTCGTCGAAATATTTGTCTATCTGGCTTGCGTTCTTAACCATATACTGTGGCAGTTTTGTCGCAACCTTGACTTTTTCCCTTATATTGTTTTTATCCAAAATTTTACCCAGGCACTCTTCGCTTCCGGGGTAAGTATAAGCAGTATCGTAATAGTTGACGCCGAGCTCATAGGCACGCATAACTTCTTTTTCCGCCTTCTCGAAATCAATCGACGAACCTTTTCTGGTAAAGCGCATACATCCGTACCCGATGAGCGAAATCGGATCTTTGTTTTTATCTGATCTGTACTGCATACGTTTTCCTCCCGAATCCTTTTTGTTATTTTCTCATTTTTACGCCAAAATGTCCAATGAGATATGATTGAATCAATGGGATTTTCAACAAAAAAAGACCGCTGCGCAAGCGGCGGTCCCAAATTTAAAAAATTAGTCAATTACATCTTTTCGCCCGTATATTGTGCATCCGAAAAAGCAAGTATGCAGTATCCTACAATCGGAATGAAAATGGTAAGAACACCGAATCCGATTCCTTTGCCGTATGCCTTTGCAAGTGCAAGACAGGAAACGATCATTGCAACGACACTGGTAGGTGCAAGTATGAAAAGAACGAACCATAAAATGTTGTTGTTAAATAAAATTTCGCATAATACCCAAATATTGTAAACGGGAATGATTGCTGCCCAGCCGGGTTTTCCTGCTTTTTTGAAAATCTTCCACATTGCGATAAGCGCTAAAACGCTGACAATAAAAACAAGAAGAAATAAGAATAAATAAACTACTATACCAAGGCCGGCAAAAATCGCCAATGAAGCATCCGATGAATTACTTGACATGATAAATCCTCCTTTTAAACCAATTATGTGATTAAACGTTGCATTAACCGCCCGTTCGTAAAGAATAATAGTACATTATCTGCAAATATACAAGTGCCTATTCGCTTTTTCGGAAGGTTTCTTCCAATACTTTGTAAAAATCGGGAAATTCTTTTGCAATCGAAATAAATCTGCCCGAAGCATCAAGGAAACAGTGCTCGCTTTTTCCCTTGCATACAACATTTCCGTCCCCGTCTTTCATTATGTAGTTTAATCCAATCTTGACGTTCTTAAGTTCCTCTATCGATGTTTCGACAGTGATAACCTGAGCAAACGTGGTTCCCTTGACAAATTTGCATTCAATGCTTGTAACCGGCGATATAATGCCGTTTTCCTCAAGCTTCACGTAACTCCATCCGAGTTTGTCCAGAAAATCCACTCTTGCCTCTTCCATCCACCTTATGTAATTGGAATGGTGGGTAACCCCCATCTTATCCGTTTCGTAATACTGAATAGTGTGCTTGTAAGTTTCCATGATAATCCGTCTTTCCTATTTTTTCGCTACGCCAAACATTTTATCATAAATCCGTTTCTTTTTCATATATTTTTTATCCTTTTTCCGATAGAAAAAAATCCGTTTTTATAATATAATTATAAACGGACGTTTTTATAACGAATAATCTTTAAAAAGGGGTGACAAAATGTATAACGAAAGCAAAATCTGGGTTGCAAAATCAGGCAATGAAAAAGTATTCATATATCCCAAGATGGCCAACCGACACGGAATGATTGCCGGCGCAACGGGTACCGGTAAAACAATCACGCTGAAAGTACTGGCAGAGTCATTCAGCGAATGCGGAGTTCCCGTGTTCCTCGCCGATGTAAAGGGCGATTTGGCCGGAATGTGCAATCCCGGAATCGAATCCGAGGATATGCAAAAAAGAATCGAAAAATTCGGACTCGCGGAAGAAGGTTTTAAATTCACTTCATATCCCACCACTTTCTGGGATGTTTACGGCGAAAAAGGACTTCCTCTTCGTACGACGATAAGCGAGATGGGGCCTCTTCTCCTCGCAAGAATTCTCGGTCTTAACGAAGTGCAAAGCGATATCCTTACCGTTATTTTCAAAATAGCCGATGACGAAGGACTTCTTCTTATCGATACCAAGGATCTTCGTTCGATGCTTACATATGTTGGCGAAAACGCTTCCGATTTTTCACTCACATACGGAAATATAACAAAGCAGAGCCTCGGCGCAATAATCCGTGCCGTTATCGCACTTGAAAGCGAAGGCGGAGATTTGTTCTTCGGCGAACCCGCTCTCAACATCCGCGACTGGATCGGCTGTGATTTTACGGGCAAAGGAAACATTCAGGTGCTCGATTGCCAGAAACTCATCAACAATCCCACCATGTATTCGACTTTCCTTCTTTGGATGCTTTCGGAACTTTACGAAACACTTCCCGAAGCCGGCGATTTGGAAAAGCCCAGAATCGTGTTCTTCTTCGACGAAGCTCATATGCTTTTCGATTCGGCATCGAAAGCATTGCTTGACAAGATTGAACAGATTGTCAAACTCATCCGTTCAAAGGGCGTAGGTATTTTCTTCATCACTCAGAACCCCAAGGATATTCCAAACGGCGTTTTAAGCCAGCTCGGAACAAAGATTCAGCATGCTCTTCGCGCTTACACTCCCACCGAGTTAAAGGCCGCAAAAGCAGCATGTATGTCATTCAGGGAAAACCCCGAGTTCGACACGTTTGAGACACTTACTTCTCTCGGAATCGGCGAAGCGCTCGTATCGGTTCTCGACGAACAGGCAGTTCCCACCATCGTTCAGAAATGCAACATTCTGCCTCCTCAGAGTCAGATGGGTTCGATTGACGACAATGTCAGGGATTCACAAATCAAAGCGAACATGCTTTACGTAAAATACGTTGAAACGGTAGACAGGGATTCCGCTTACGAATTCCTTCAAAGAAAAGCCATCAGCGACGAAGAAGCCAGAATCAAAGCCGCAGAAGAAGCTGCAGCCGAAAAGCAGAGACTCAAAGAAGAAGCCGATGCAGCCAAAGCAGCCGAAAAAGCAGCCATTGCCGAACAGAAAGCTTTGGAGAAGCAGGCTCTTGCGGAACAAAAGGCTCTGGAAAAGCAGGCTCTTGCGGAGCAAAAAGCCGAACAGAAAAAAATCGATGACAGAAACAAAGCAATCAAGAGCGCTACCAAATCGGTTGCAAGCAGCGCCGCAGGTACCGTAGGCCGTGAAGCCGGAAAAGCTCTCGGCAGCGCAGTCGGCGGAAAATTCGGCAAAACTCTCGGCGGTAACGTAGGCGCATCTTTAAGCCGCGGCGTTATCGGAACTTTGTTTAAACTCAAATAAAAAATCATTTGACATTTATAAACCTTGTGTTTATTATATGTTGCAGATAAAGAATCTTCGGGGTCGGGTGCAATTCCCTACCGGCGGTACAGTCCGCGAACCGCTTATGCGGCCGATTCGGTGAAATTCCGAAACCGACAGTAAAGTCTGGATGATAGAAGATGCAATCATTTTGTATTTGCAGGCTCCGTTTTTTTGCGGAGCCTTTTTTATACGCAAAAACACGTGTTGATGATCATTATGAAGATTCCTTATTATCAAATTCAAATCACGAAAGCGAGGAATTAGACTTGAAACTCACAATCAAAAAAATCACAACCCTTGCCATGCTCGCAGCGCTGGCATACGTACTGATGGCAATCTGCAGAATACCTTTTATGCCCCAGGCCTCTTTTCTGGAATACGATCCCAAAGACATTTTCTTTGTAATCGCCGGATTCTTGATCGGACCCTGGGAAGGCCTCATAATCATTGTGCTTGTATGCCTGATTGAAATGGTAACCGTCAGCACTTCCGGACCCATCGGCCTTTTAATGAATGTTATCGCAAGCGTATGTTTCGTTTTGCCCGCATGCTTAATCTACAGAAAAAAGAAGAACCTTCCTCTTGCGATTGTCGGTCTTTCCGCCGGAGTACTTTGCATGACAACTTCAATGATTCTTTGGAACTGGATTATCACTCCCATTTACACGGGTATGCCGCGCGAAGCAGTTGTTCCGATGCTTCCTACCGTATTTCTTCCCTTTAACCTCATTAAAGCCGGAATCAACATGGCGCTTACCTTAATCATTTACAAGCCCATCTCACTCATTCTTCACAAAACAGGGCTTGTTGAAGAAAGAGCACGAAAAGAAGGCGAGGCAGAGAGCGAATCGAAAGTCAAAAAATTCTCTCCCCTTGCAATCATTGTCGGAATCTTCCTTTTGGCAATCTGCATCGGCGCAATACTTATTATTCGCGGAAATTAATTATACTTTGTATATCCAAACAAAGGACGAAACCCCGGGCTTAATGTCCGGGGTTCGTTTTATTCAATAACTCCTGTTCTTTCAAATAGTTTTAAAAAATTATTGACAAATATTCGCGCTTTTCATATAATAACACTTGCGTCACGAAAAGTCCGCAACGAGGTGTGGCTCAGTTTGGCTAGAGCACCTGGTTTGGGACCAGGGGGTCGCAGGTTCGAATCCTGTCACCTCGACTAGTGATCGATATGCAGGTGTGGTTCAATGGTAGAACATCAGCCTTCCAAGCTGAATACGTGGGTTCGATTCCCATCACCTGCTCGCATAAAAGAACTCAGGAATTAATCCTGAGTTCTTTTTTTGCGAGTAGCGGAGTCCTCGAACCCTTGGTTCCCAAG
>JAGADU010000083.1 GCA_017613435.1 Lachnospiraceae bacterium
CATTCACTCTTTTTCTGTTTTCGGACAGAAAATCTTCGTAATTCGAATACTTCGATAACAAACTTTTCTTCTCTTTTCCCATAGTTATCCCCATTTACAAAACTAAACACATTTTTGAAGAAAAATCGCCACATAAAATATATCGACAATTCTTTTATTCACTTAGAAAAACATTATACCACATTTTTGCGGTAAATGCTTTAAAATCGACCCGCCCCGTAAAATTAAAACCTCCGAAAGGCGGATTTTACGCTCTTTCGGAGGATATAAAAATTTACGGCTTGTTATTACTTGATATACAAAAGCGTCAAAAGATGCGCTTTTGTCGGATTTTTCATGGGTTGAAAAACCCATTCCCGATTGCATTAACAATCATTGAAGAATTTATCCTCGATTGCATACGTAATCGATAAGAGTCATTTTGTCGTTGATTGCATGCTCTTCGCCGACACGGACAAAACCGCATTTTTCATACAGATGACAGTTTCCCTTCTCCTGAAGAATGGTATCGAGTTTCCAAGTTTTCACTTCGGGATACATATCGAAAACCTTCATTATCGTCGCGTAAGCGATGCCCTGATTCCAATATGCGGGAAGCACGAATATCGGACTTATAAAAGATACTTCTTTTTCGTTCGGATTGTTGTTTCCGACATTTATGACTCCGACTCTCGCCCCGTCTTTGACTATGAAAAAATATGTTCTCGAGGGAACCGCCGCCCTTGCCCTTATGCGTTCGATCGACTCGATTGCGGGCGAGCCTTCGTCATGGTATTTTTCGTAAAGCGGCATGAAGCTTTCGATTTGCATTCTATGAAGAATTTCCAATTCGTCATCTTCCACCTCTTCAAGGAATATGCGGTTTTTCATTTCGTTTGCGCTTTTGTCCGGAAGATTGAAATGTTCCTTTATCATCCGCGCAACTTCACGGGGTTCGAGATTGGTGTTGTTTATTTTGATGTAATTTTCAAAAGGTATTTCGCCCTCCCTGCTTTCAAGGCGGTATTTGGTCTCTTCCCTGATCATTCTTTCTTCGGATACCGCCGTATCGCGCTTGGAAGGTTTGTTTTTGAGCCTGTTCTCGCTCTTGTTTCTCTCGAGTCGAACCGCCTGATCGGCAACAAGTTCGACATAGTACACATTTCCGCCCGTGGTTTTGAATTTCTCGGACACACCCTTGATGTAATCCCAGTCTTCCTTCATATCGAAGGCCCACATAAAAGTGAAAATCATGCCGCGGTATTCGGTCTTTAAAAAGGCATCGAATATGTCTTCGCGAAGTTTGCTCACCACTGCTCCGTCAAATTTGCCGAAGAGTTCGAGCACCGGTTCTATTGTCATATGGTTATGAAAAAGCCTGAAATCGGTTATTTTCATCAATTCCTGGCCGACGGTCATTTTGCCGACCGCTCCGGCGCCTATTATAACTATCAAATCCATGGTTTATTCCTCTGTCTGAAATCAAAATTCCTCAGACAGAAGGCCGGCGAGGAAATAAAGAATTGCGCATTCGTTTTCCTGCCAGATTCTCAGGCTCCTTTTAACAGCGCATACAAGGTAGGCACGCGTTTCGTCCCCCTTTTTTACCCTGGCGAAAAGAACCGTTTCAAATCCGTTTTTCGTCAATGTGTCGTAAAAAACGGGCGAATGTTTCTTTACAAGATCGAGGGTGCTTTCCGCAAAAAGATCGTTATCGGTAACAAGTCCGATATCCGAGGCATCTCCCTCGAATTCCCTGTCCGAAACGCCCCTCATCCTTCCGTCTTCGGAAACGTAATATATATCGTTGATTTGTAAAAATTCCGCAAGATCCGGCAGTGTTTTTTCAAGTTTGTTCACAAATCCTTTTTCCTTTTCGATATCGGATTTGAGTTTTTGCATGTTGGTAAATATGCCGTTCTTTGCTATTTTGTGTATTTCTATGTCTTTGTGTTTTTTCTCTTCGTAAACCGTATAGCAGTTGCGTCCCCTGTTTTTTCCAAGATACAGCATTTTGTCTATAAGTCCGAAAAGGTCCGCGAAATTGCCCGCATCGTAAGGGAATGTGGCGCAGCCCGAAGTTCCCGTCACAAACGCGGCTCCGTTTTCAAAATAAACGCTTATTCGAAGCGCGTCGGAATTGCCGTAGAGATTGTCGAAAAACGAATTCTTGTCTTCGGTTTCGATATTTTTTAAATCTATTACCAAAAGCTCGTCGCCGCCGAATCTTCCCACCAGTCCGAAGCCGTCGGTGTATTCCGCAAGACCCTTGGAAACGCTCGTCAAAACCTTGTCTCCGGCGCTGTGTCCGTAAGTATCGTTGATGGTTTTGAAATTGTCGAGATCGACGATTGTAAAAGTAAAGGGTTTGTTTTCGGCTATAAGAGAACGTACGAATTTTAACGAATATGCTCTCGAAAGCGCTCCCGTCAGCGGATCGAGGATTTCTTCGAGGCTTATCTCATCGATTATTTTGTCGAAAAAGCTGTATTTTCTGAGCTTGTCGATCGTGTAAAGAACCTGCGAACCGTCGTTTTTTTCCTTTCTTCGGATTACATCCGTGATATCCACGAAACTTCCGACAAGTCCGACGATTTCGTCACCGTCGTAAAGCGGTCTCTTCGATGCGATAATATCTCTGTCCTCGCCGCGGATGATGCATTTTCCCTGTACTTTGTATGTGGATTTGCCCGACAGTACGCGAAGTTCATCCTGCTTATAGGGCTCGGGATTCGAATGCCATTCCATATCCTCGTCCGTTTTGCCCAAAAGAACATCGACGGATTCAAATCCGTAAAAGTCCAAAAAAGCCTGATTGACGCCCAAAAAACGTCTTTCCTTATCCTTCCAGAACACGCAGTCCTGAGAAGTGTTGATGATACGTTCGAACAATTTCTCCGTCATTTTCATAAAAGCCGTCCCCTTTAATTACGCTTTTTTATAACATTTTTTCCCGGTCGTTTTTATCGGTAAACCTCCGGTTTCTCCAAAAATATTATAATTCGTGCTCTCTTTCTCATCAAGAGAATAAAAAGGGACAAACTCCGTCGGCACTTAAATACCGCATTCCCGGTCTTTGATTGTTTTTTCCATATATCCGCAGGTAAAGGGAAAGAAATCAAATTTTTTGCAGCCCGTATGCACAAATCCGAGCATCTCGTACCATTTTCTGAGTCTGACGTTTTCTTCGACTATTCCGATTTCGATCTTGTCGATACCCATCGATTCGACTCTTTTAAACACATCCTCAACCAGTTTTCGGCCGATCCCCAAATGTCTGAATTCGGGAAGTACCGAAAGATTGTTTATCTCCGCATTGCCGTTTTCCAATGTCGCAATCGAATAATATCCGACGATTTTTCCTTCGTGCAAATATACAAACATCGGTCTTTTCTCAATCAGAAGCTGATACCGAAGTCTTGTATCGTCCATCGCAAACGCGGTAAATCTCGGCGCGTTTTCTCTGGTGAAGCCAAATTCGTCCGCCACGGTTTTAAATGCGCTCCTTATGACGTTTACGCATTCCGGGATTTCTTCGGCTTTCATCTGTCTGATCTGATCTTCCTTAATCAGTCCATCCATTTTCGTACCTCCTTTTTGTGACTTTTTATAAAAAAAGACCGTCTGCTTCGAAAAACAGACGGCCGGTCACCATTCAACCAATCGTAATCTATTCTTCTTCGCTCCTCAAAAAATTGCATGCATTAATATACCCATACACCTTATAAATGTGCATAGTCGCCATGGTATATGTAATTACGTTAATGCGTCTCTTCATGAGAATGCGTCCTTTCAAAAATATTGTGTTAAGATTACTACCGTCCAAAGGCTTTGTCAACAGCTTTTTATTTTTCGCAGCGCCAGAAAAGAGATGCTCTGTTCGCAACCACTTCGCCGTCTTTTTTAATCTTCGCGTCGTAATGATTTTTGATTTTTTTCTCGTTATCCGAAATGAATTTCCGGTTGTCCCCGAAAACATCCTTCATTTTTTCGACGATTTCTTCCGAAGAAGTATAATGCCATTCGTTGTAAATCTCCTCGGTTTCGACTTTGGAAAAATATTTTTTAAGCATCGCGTCGGTCTCTTTTTGTTCTTTTTCCTGCTCCTTTAAAACATTGTCGATAAAGGTTGCGTCAAGCCCGATGTCTTCGAGTTCTTTCTTGAAGAAAACATGCCACCAGCTTACCGAAGGACCGTTGAACGAGAAGGCACCGCCTTTTTTAAGCACGCCCGCCGCACGTTTCGCAAGATCCTCAACATCATTGATTTCGAAATAAACATAGTGTGCAAGGATCAGCGAATATTCTTTTTCTTTTTTGATTTTTTTCCAGGTCGAATCCTTGGTTATATCATCGAATTCGAGTTTGAATTCCACTCCCTTTGCAAGCTCGTTTTTGTGCACGGGAATGAATTTTTCGAAATCATCCGCCCAGCTTCCGCGCAAATCGTATCCGAAAACTTTGGTTCCCTTCGGAATTCTTTCCCAGTTGTTTCTCCAGATTTTCGCATATCCGCAGCCGAGATCCAAAACCTTTTCGTTTTCTTTTATTTTCATGGCATCAAACAAAACCGCATGCCAGTCTTGTGCAGTGTGTCTTAACGCGTCCCAGTGAAGTTCGTCGGCTTTTTGATCTGTCGTAACGTTTTGTACGATTTCCGCAACATCGTCCCAGTCAAGTTTGCCGGCTTTTCTCTCGAGCGTTCTTTGGATGGAAGCGATTACCTTATCAATCTGATAGCGTTTATCTTCCATCGCTTTTAACTGCATTCTCAACGCTTCTTCGACATTTCCGGCTTCGCCCTCAGCCAGATTGTCCCTTATCTCTTCGAGCGAAAAACCAATCTGCTTTAAGGCCACTATTTTTTCCAAAACCTGAAGGGCCTCTTTGTCGTACAAACGGTAATTTCCTTCCGAATAATCGGTAGGCTTAAGCAGTCCTTTTTCGTCGTAAAGACGAACCGCTTTTTGGGAAACACCCGCTTTTTTGGCTATCTCTCCCGATGTCATTTTCTTTTCCATTTTCGGCTCCTCCTTCATCTCTTTGATTACACCTTAACGGGTTCCCCAGGGGGAGAGTCAACACTTTTTTATAAAAAATTTCTATTTGACGATAAAAGTTTTAACCGCGAATTTTTTGACGAGTCCGTCCGCCGCAAAAACATAAAATACCGTGTATAAAACAAGAAGCGGCGCCAATACGTAAGCCGGAATTTTTAAGAAGAGCGCAACGAATCCGAAGGTCTGGTAAAACGAATAAAGAATAAAATAAACGACCGTTTTCATTCCCTTGATTTTCTCCGCATAGGGCTGCAGGAGATAGTAGATCGCCATATGCCTTACCGAGAAAAGAATCATCGACGAAAGCAGTATCAAAACATTGCAAACGCATTGCAGGAAATAATCCTCTCCGCCCGTAACAAAGATGACGACAATGCTGTAGACGGACATGAGAACGGCCTGGGGAAGATTGAATTTGATTACCGACATTATTCTTAAGCGGTACATCTTAATGAGCGCGTCGGGTTTTCTGTAAAAACTGAATTTCAGGAAAGTCGAATCGCAGTTTGTGTACATGGCATATGTGATTTTGGCCCCCATATTTCCGCAAAGCATCATGAAAAAATAAAATGCGGGATGCGTCGAAAAAATGAAACGCATTATCATCCTGTTTGTGTCAAAGGTATGCTTTAATTCGACGCGCATTAACAAAGAAAGAAGCACCATGGCGCCGACGGTCATCAAAAGATCGAATACAAAAGGAACCGAAAGCGTTTTGGTATGCCTCTTGAAAAAGAGTTCGTTTAAAAATCTGTAACCGTTCGAATCGCTTTTGTTTTTCGAAGTGCTGTTTATTTTTACTTCGGGCCTGAGACTGTTTCTCTTTTTGGACGCTTCTTTTGTGATTTCCTCCGCTTCTTTTTCTTTCGAAAGCGCGATTTTATACAAATCGTAGGGGCATTTTTTTATAAGCAAAAGACCCGGCACGAACGAAAGGGCAAAAAACAGCGTAATAAGCGATGCGACAAGGATGAAATTGTTGCAGATTGCCCAGGGAATCGCAACCATCATCGCCAGGAACAATATCGTATAGAAAAACAGGGCTGCTAAAAGATTTCCTTCGACCGAAAATCTGGTCACCTTCTTTTCCTTGTTTTTCGAAGAAGAATATTTGAGCGTAAGAAAAGCGGTTTTTAACCCGATTTTAAGCGTGATGAACCCCGCTCCCGCAAAAGGGATCAAAGGAAGCATGTACCATTTCACATGTGCAAAAGCCGCTGCGGGAATACCGAAAACCGTATAGCCCGCAAAGATTTTAAAAAGCTGATATGCGATTTTGGCAAAGATATATTTCTGCGGATCCGTCCCGAGGCAAAAAACCGCATATTCGGTCTCGGTCGTAACCTTAAATACGTTAAAAGCCGCCGTAATCGCGAAAGATGCGAAAAGAAAGGCGTAAAGAAACGCACAGGGTCCGATACCGCCGCTTTTATAAGAATTGAAAAGAATCGAGAACAGAAAAAGAACGGCAAACAGACACAGTTCGCCGAAGAATGCCTTTATTATTTCGTAATTGATCGACAAAACGGACGCATAAATCTTGAATATTCTTATGCCGTGGATTTGTTCGGGAATATGTTTCCCGATAAGCGGAATGCGTCTTATTCCGTACAAAATAACATTGACGTTTATCGTATTTTTTATATTAAGAATAATCAGAAGTGTTTTAAGAATTGTCCGCATCCCTCAAAGCCTCGATGATTTTTTCTTTGAAATTGGCATTGTCAAGATTGCTCTTGTCCACGGGCTCAAGTTTTCCGTGATTCAAAAGAATTATCTCGTCGCACAAATCGAGTGCGATGTCCAAAAGATGCGTGGAGAAAATCAAAACCCTGCCTTCTTTTTCGTTTCTCAAAACATCCTTCATCTCCTCCGCAACCACAACGTCAAGCGAAGTTAAGGGTTCGTCCAGAAGCATGAGTTTCGGAGCGGCGATTATATTCGTGAGCATCTGCATTTTGTTCTTTGTGCCGTGCGAATAATCCTTCATAAGGCGGTCCCTGGTATCCGCGGGAATCTTTACGATATCCATGTATTCGTCGAGAGTTTTTCTGTCTTTGACGATATCGGAATGGATGTCGATGAAGAATTTCAAAAATTCCCTTCCGGTCATAAATCCCGGAACGGTCGGCGTGGACAAAACATATCCTATGTCTTCCGGTCCGACCTTTGTTTCCTTCTCTCCTTCCCTGAAAAAGAATTTACCCGATTCAATGGGCAAATCGCTGTTTAAGCAGTTAAAAAGAGTCGTTTTTCCCGCACCGTTTCGGCCGAGCAAACCGTATATTTTTCCTTCTTCAAAAGCATAATCCACATCGACGAGAACTTTGTTCGTTCCGTAGCTTTTGGAAAGATGCGATATCACAAATTCCATTTGACAATCCTTCTTTTCGTTAATATCCGAGACTGTCGTTGACGAGAATCACATGAATTCTGTCCGTATGTCTCGAAAATCTCGTAATCAAAATCTGGCAGCAGATCGTATCGGGCGATTTGCAGTTCATGCAGGAGCCCGTCTTGGAACAGGGCGTCGAAAGACCGAATCTCTGAACATTCGTCGGAGCCGCCACGTTTCTTGCACGCTTCATGGCGCTGTCGACATCCGGACAAACCTTGTTCATGCCAACGATGAAAATCACTTTCTTCGGACCCTGTGCGATTGCGGAAACCCTGTTGGCGTTTCCGTCGATATTAATAAGTACGCCGTCATCCGTCATTGCATTTGCGCTCGATAAGAAAACATCGGCATCGTAGCCCGCAAGCATTGCGGCTCTCGGATCCTCGTACGCATCCCTGTCGATAAAATCGTAATTACCGTTTACAAGGGCTTCGGACAGGCCGATTTCGTGTACGCTCATCGCACCTCCCATGGCTATGCTGCTGCCCTCGGGAATAAGCTCAAGCGCTTTCTTTAATGCCTCTTCCTTATTTGCGGCATAATATCCGCACATATTCCTCGACTCAAGTCCCTTAATGACTTTTGCCGCCAAAAGTTCGTTTCTTTTTACGATATTCTCATCCATTTTCATACCCTCCGAACATTTTAAAACCGATTGTTACCTTCTTCTTTTTTTGCCCCTTCTTGCAATTTCCTCCGCCATCCAGCTTGTGAGACCGCCGGGGAGACTTTCGTCCATGGGTGTTCCGTCGTCAAACTTGATATTCATCTGAATTTCGTTCATCAGACAGTGCTGACCCATCTCTATTCCGAAATTGATCGACGCAATTCCCTTATCGCCGTTATAAGTCCAGTCCGGCGTGAAAACAAAACTGTTTTTCATGCTGCTTATCTTTTCGAGTCTCGGAAGAACGACCCTTTCGAAACTCATGAATTCGTCATGTTTGCTGTATGCGTAAAAAAGCGTAATGCCGAGATCCTCGAATATGTCCAAAATACCGTCGGCCGGAATTTCGAACGCTCCGACGGGAATTAATACATCAAATTTCTCGGGATGGTATTTTGCCATCGTAAAAGTAAATCTCGCACCGCTCGAATTGCCCAAAAGAAATCTCACGCCCACTCCGAGAGTGTGCTTGCTCAAAAAATCGTCGATAAGTTCGGATACGGGCTCGATGTATTCGTCGTTCCAGAATCCCACGACGTTTTCGTTCTCGTCACGGTATTCGTTTGCAACCGGAATAAGAATATATGCTCCGCCGAGATCTTTCTGATATTCATCGGACGCATACATTTCCGCACCCGTGTAATTGATGCACAAATCTCCGACAAGCGCATTGCTCGTGCCATGCAAAAATATCAGAAGCGGATAGTCCTTTTTTTTCGGATATCCGTGTTTTGTGGGATCGAAAAAATAATATTTAAGCCCTGCGGCTTCATCTCTTTCGAATCTGTCGAAATATTTTCCGGTAGGATACGTCGGATCGTATGAAACAAACGCTCCTTCGGGTATCTGATTAATCCAAGGGGGTGTCGGTCTTTCCATTTTTTTCTTCCTTTCACACTTAATGTTTTGTCATTCCTCAATATATTCAAGAACCACCGAATCTTTTTGATAATACGAAGCCATTGCCTTGTTTTCCCAGTAATCGGGATCGTCCGTGATATCGCTTACAAAAAGATAAAAAGGTTTCGAAGTGTGTTCTTTTATAACCGCGTTTTTGATTTCGGGGTTTTCGAGTATCTCTTTTCTCTCCATGCTCTCGACCCAATATGCCTGCGCAAAGCCGCCTTTTACGTATTCGTACGCCGTATATGTGGGTATCGTTCCGAGATTCTTTAACAGAGCGGGCTGCAAAACGAATACAAGAAGAGCCGGTAAAAGAAATACAAGCGGTGCGGCTTTCTTTTCGCCGTTTTCACTCTTTTTTGAAATATTGATTTTTTTGTAAAGCCAGCCGATGAAATATCCTTCGTTTACGACAAGCAGAAGCTGCCACATCATTTTGATGACGTTTTGGGTTCTCGAAATCCCTTCCGTTCCCATTGCATAATAGCTCGAGGTGAATCCCGTTGCGACGATGCATATCGAATATGCGAAAACAAGGAGCGGAAATTTGAATTTGTATTCCGTGTTTTTTACGGTTTTCAAAAGAATCGGCGCGAGCAAGACAAGCATTGCGACGGTGTAAACGTCAATCCATTTAAGGCTGAATTCGAACACGCTTTTAAACGATAAAAGAATCGACATAAATGCGGATTCGCCGCCGTAAAACGCTCCCCTTACGCTGTTTCCGGGAGCCCTTACGTTTATTGTTACGCAGATTAACAAAACCGCAAAAGAAGGCAAAAGCAAAAGCGCTTTTTTCTTTTTGGCAAAAAACAAAATCACGATTAATGTCAAAAGCGTAACCGGCGCGGTAACGACCGTCGAATAATTCGACCCGCCGATTTCAATTGCAAAAAGAATGCTTAAAACCGTAAGCAAAACTTTTACCGGTTTTTTGTCGGTCAGGCAGATATTGATATATATTGCTCCTGTCAGGAAAAAGATGCATTCCGCGAATATGTAATGCACCGCGGCATTGTACCAGTAAAGCGCACCCGGAACCGTATAAAGCCTTTCGATCATAAGAAGGGCCAAAAGCGCACCGACTGATACGGCGACGGATTTTCGGGGGCATTTTAACACTTTGCCGATTAGCGTAAACGAAAGCACAAAGCACGAAACCGTAATCATCGAAACCATAATCGCGGGAACGAGCTTGTAAAATCTGTAATTAAAAACCGAGGGATAGGACGACATCAAAAAAATACTCGAAAAAGTACCCTGCCAGCTGTAATAATTGTCCCGAACCGACACCAAAGCACCCTTTAATCCTTCGATTACCGAGCCCGTTTGCACATATGCGATATGGGCATCGTCGCAGTAAGAAAAGTCGTCGGCCTTCATGAAATTGTACTTTCCGAGATAAATAATCGGTATCATCATAATCACGAAAAAGATTACGAGGATTATCGCCGTGTATCTATCTTCGAGTCCGAAAAGCGGATTGAACTTCGCGCTTTTTTTATCCTCTGCTGCCAAGTTTAAACTCCTTTAATAAAGCGTGATTTTCTGCACGCCCCTCTCAAACGCGGGTTTGACCGTAATCTGAACCGTGTCCGGGCTCATATAATCTTTGTGATAAAAATGCACATGTCCCGCAACGACAATTTTTGCGAGCCCGTCTTCCTCACTTACGAAATCTATGAGTTCGGATGTGGATTCGTTCGGAACATTGGCGTATTGTCCCATCAAAACCCTCGAATAATCGCGGTATGCGCTTCCCCACAAAGCATTGGTCGCTTCGATAAGATCGGATGTGCCGTAAGTCGGAACAAAAGGCACGTGCTGCATCACGATTACGGGCTTGCCGTCTTCCTTTAATTTTTCTATGGCCTCGGGCGTTTCTTCGCAAACCTGATTGTTGCAGTCATCGAGCGCGAGAATGTTAAAATTCCCGTATTCCGCAATCTGACAGCCTTCCTTTACTTCGTTAAGACCGTCAAATCTTTTGAAATATTCGTCGTAGGCCTTTTCGCTGAAATATTCGTCGCCGTACATGAAATCATGATTGCCCATGATAAAAATATAGGGGCATTCGAGTTTGTCGATTTCTTTTTGAACATATTCTATGCTTGCATACGATGCCTCGTCGGTAAGATCGCCGCCGAAAACCACAAGGTCTGGCTTCTGTTTTCTGACATAATCCATCACGATTGAGAAATTCTTTTCGCTGCCCTTCGAATCCCTTTTGAATTCATTGTATCTTGAAGCAAGAACATCTTTTATTTCGCCGTCCCTGTCATCGCAAAGGCAGATGTGGGCGTCGGCCACGTAAAAAATCGTGAACTCTTCGTTTAGTCCGTCTATATCTATTTTTTCTTCAAAGACCGTAACATCCTTTCGGCTTAATGATTTTATCTTTTCGATTGCGCGTCGGGGAATATCGAGTCTTATAATCCCGATGATTATCAGCGCAAGCGACAAAATCACCAAACAGACTGCCGGCCAAATCCTTTTTTTGTCATTCATATCTTTATTTTATAACAAAACGGTTATTCTGTCTGTCATTTTCTTTTTTCCACGCAAAATAAAGCTCCTCCGTGGCAAGCGCCATCTTGGTGACCGCGAATTCGCATTTTGCGGGATCGGGATAAACATACCATGTATCCTTAAGCGTGTTTAAATCCACGCAGTCTCCGAATTTGCCGAGGTATTCGTATTCGATATGGCACGAATAAAGCGAAGGCACGTTTTTGACCATCTCGTGGGTATCGCCGTCGGAATCCGTGACCTTGACCCGAAAGCCGTCCATGTCGTGAATCATGGTTCCTTCTCCGATGGGAATGAATTTGGCGGCGTTTGGAAGCGAATCGACCCGTACCGGCAGTTCTCCGGTGGAATATCTTCCTTCCTCAACTTCCTTTCTGACGTTTTGTCTCTCCCATTCGTACCAGTCCGGAATATGCGAAAATTCGGTCTCCCCTGATAAAGCTTCAAGTTCTCCGAGCTCTGTCATGTTCCATTCCTTTTGACAGGCTTCGCATTTAAGGATGCTTCCCGACGAACTCATTTTATATTCCGTTTTGCACGAGGCGCACTGGTAAAGAACCTTATGAAGTCCTTCGGCGCGGCCTTTGTAAGTAATCTTTATGCCGCGTTCTTTCTGCCATGCGAAATCGTCGTATTGAAAAGCTTCGACAATCTTTTTGTTGATGTCCTCAACCGATGTGTTCTTAAGTGTTTCAGCATCAAAAATCTGAGTAAATTCCGCCTCGGTCGGTTTTACTCCCCTGTCGTGAAGATTCCAGAAAGGCGAATTGACATGATGTCCGTGACATACAAGCGTTACCACGGGAACCTTTAAAAGCTTGCAGAGTTTCCCGAGGGATTCGGGAAGTACCGCTGTCGTACCGCAAAGCGAATATCTGGCTTCGGGATAAATGATTGCGATATCATTGTTTTTGATAGTCTGAACCAGCTGTTTTACGAGCGTCGTATCGCTTGTGAATTTTCTTTTGCAAATGCATCCGACATCGCGAAGAAGCTTCTCTCTTCCTATAAAACCGTCGATAGCCACAACGTAATTTGCCCTCCATGGATAAATCGCTTTTGTCGCAACTTTAAAATCCATAAAAGCGTTGTGATTGCAGAGCATTACAAAAGGAGGCTTTAATCCCTCCGTATTAATCTTTGTGATTTTGCATTTGTGCTTTGCCACATCGGGCGCGCTTAAAATATATGTTACCGGTCTTAAATACCACTTCGTTCTCACGGGCGGTTTTTGCATGTCGAATCTTTCGAAATCCCAATCTTTCACTTATCGCTTACCTGTTTGGGAGTATCATCTCCCGTTCCTTTTTTTGTATTTAATTTTTGTATTTAATAATTCAGTAATCCGAAATATATATTTATTGATATTTTTCCAGTATGTTTATTATGTCGCTTTGAATATCCGCATGCTCGAATTCATCGAGTATGGGACTCGGAACATGGGGGTCGAATGCCATATCGTAAAACCATGTGCATTGTACGGGATGCATTCCGGCTTCCCTTGCGGCATAAAGTTCGTTCGATCCGCCGTCTCCGACATAGAGGCACTCTTCGGGTTTTAAACCGAGAAGTTTTGTCATCTTTTTATAAAGTCCGATATCCGGCTTCATTATTCCTTCTTCAAAAGAAATAAGCGCTTCGTCAAAATACGGAAACAGAATGCTGTTTCTTATAAATTCCGTTTCGTCCGAATAGGTATTGCTTATAAGTCCGATTTTTATGCCTCTTTTTTTCAGTTCCTCCAAAAGCCGGATCGACTCTTCGGGAACCGCCGAGAAGGTATCGCTTAACCCTTCCCTTCTTTTTGCGGCTGCTTTTTTAACCTTATCTTCCGAATAGGTTCCGAGCCTTTTTAAAACCGTTTCAACCGCTTGTTCCACCGTATATTTTCCGGTGCTTCTGTCTCTTTCGATATCATGCCATTCTCTTCTGAACGCCTGAAGGTCTTCGTTAAAATCCGCAGCGATGTCTTCGCTGAAATAAGTCCTTCCTTCAAACAGTGATACCAGGGTTTCGAACATGTCGAAAATAACCGCTTTGATCATCCCTTTGTCCTTTCGGTCGTAAATTATTATTTATCCCGATTCTCGATTATGTGTATTATTTTGTTTTCGGATAAAATCTCGTCTATTCTCTCGGGAATAAAAGCAGGCTTTATAAAACTGTTTTTTACCTCGTCGAGAGGAATCCAGACTATCTCTTCGCCGTCGTCCGACACGCTCTTTAAATTGCTTATATCTTCGACGGACATAATATAATACATTTCTATCGTATGGCAGTTCTTCCTGTCGATAACGCCTCCGTCGCCGTAAAAAAAGTTTTCGCAAAGCACCGCGAGCCTCTCGGCTTTTGCCTTTATTCCGGCTTCCTCTTCGATTTCCCTTTCTATACAGCTTTGGGTCGTCTCTCCGATATGAACGCAACCGCCTATCATGTAATAATATTTCTCGCCGAAATCGGATTTCACGAAAAGCATTTTATTGTCGTGAATGATTATTCCTCCCGCGCGAAAACGGAAATAATCATTCCCTTTAAACACAAAGCAGTCTTCTGCCATTTTTCACCTCGTTTTCAATTTTAAAGCAGGGCTTCGATTGTTTTTTCGTAGTCCTCATCGATAACCGTAACCGTCTCTCCCGCTTTTTTGAAGCCCTCGAAAATTTTCCGGTTTTCTTCTTTTAAAACCTCAATCGTCAGATACGAATCATCGATTCTTTTTTCGATGTCGCAGCCGTGATTCCTGATTTTTTCGAATTCGCGTTCAATGTAATTTTCGGTAAAAGAAAGACATACAAAACGGATTTCATCGAGGTATTCCTTCGAAAAATCCTCTCTCCAGTCAAAAGGCACGTAGCATCCTTCAACGATGAGATTCTGAGAATTTTCGATTGCGGTCTTTATGATTTCGCGAACAATCGGCCAAAGGTAAGGTGTCAGGAAGTCATCATCCTCGGGTGTGAGATTCGTATTACCGCTTCGGATAAGTCCCATTTTCAGATGGTCAATCGACAGGTACGGATATTTGTATTTTTCAAGCATTTTTTGCGCCAATACGGTTTTGCCCGCATGCGATGCGCCCGTTATTATGATTATCATATTTTATCCCGTATTTCGGTGTTTTTCGGCGGGAGCGTTTGCATCTTATGCTCCCGAAACCGATTTCAAAAACCTTGCGTCAGCCGTCAATCGAAAAATATTGCAGATCCTCGAATTTGTCATCGTTGAATTCGATTGTAAAAATATGAATAAAATCAAATACATGCTCAAGATATGTCAGTTGTCCCATATCGTAATCGATCTGCGGTCTGCCGAGTTTCTCCTTGATTTCCTCGGGATCGCTTACTCCGTAGATTTCCTTAATGTCCGGCAGCATGAATTCGACTATCGAATCAAGACGGGTTCTGTAATTTTGCGCAAGGGTTTTAACCAGCTCTTCGGTTTCCTCGCCCGGTTCGTCCTCCCATACGAAAAGGATTCCGCCGTATAAATATTCGTATTGCTCCAAATCTTCGTTATAAGTACATTTCATTGTTATTCCCTCCCCAAAAAATTATACCATTTCGGGCTTAAATATTAAATCAAAAAAAGAACTGCCGCGGGAAAAATATTCTCTCCCCGCGGCATGATTTTTTATTATGGATTTTCGACTTGTAATTACATACTTGCACGGTAAATCGCAAGCATGTCTTCTTCGTTTAACACTCTCGCCGAACCCTTTTCGCCTCCGACGCCGATCGCACATTTCTTTGCCATCGTAATCAGATCTTCATCCGTTGCTTTTACGCCGAGTTCGCGAAGATTGGTCGGCATATTGATGCTTCTGTAAAAATCTTCCGTTGCCTCGATGCCGCGAAGTGCGATTTCCTCATCGCTTCCCGAGTTTTCGACACCCATGACGTTAAGAGCATATTTTTTAAATCTCGGAAGGCAGTTTTTGTATACGTATCTCGCCCAGCTTCCCCAGATTGCCGCAAGGCCGGCACCGTGAGCAACATCGTAAAGACCGCCGAGTTCGTGCTCGAGCTTGTGCGTCATCCAGTCGCCGCCGTCGTTTCCGCATCCGGTAAGTCCGTTGTGCGCAAGGCTTCCCGCCCACATTACTTCGGCACGCGCATCGTAATCCCCGGGATTGTCGCGAAGAATAACCGCATTTTTCTTAACCGTACGAAGCAGACCCTCTGCAAGTTCGTCGGTAATTTCCATGTTTCCGCCGTTGGTAAAATATCTTTCCATCGTATGCATCATAATATCGGTGCATCCGCAGGCGGTCTGATAATCGGGAAGAGTCATTGTAAGGACGGGATTCATGATTGCGAATTTCGGACGGCAGTAATCGCTGCTGTAACCTCTTTTTACGAGGCCTTCTTCCTTTGTGATTACGGAAGAGTCGCTCATTTCGCTTCCCGTGGCCGCAATCGTCAAAATAACCCCGAGGGGAAGGCAGCCCGTCGCTTTTCTTTTATAATCGTAAAAATCCCATACGTCACCCTCGTTGACAACGCCGTAACCGATGGCCTTTGCGGAATCGATTGCGCTTCCTCCGCCGAGTGCGAGGATGAAATCGACATTTTCTTTTTTGCAAAGTTCGATTCCTTCGTAAACGAGTCCCAGATGAGGATTGGGAACAGCGCCGCCGAGTACGGTGTAACCGATTCCTTTTGCTTCGAGAAGTTTTTCGACTTTATCGAGAAGTCCCGATCTTTTAACGCTTCCTCCTCCGTAATGAATCAAAACCTTCGTGCCGCCGTATTTTGCGACAAGTTCTGCGGTTTTATCTTCCGTGTTCTTTCCGAAAACAACTTCGGTCGGTGTGTAATATTTAAAATCAAACATAATGCCATACTCCTTTTCTTTGTTTCACCCCTATTTGGCAACGGGACCCGCGATTACTTTTCCGATTCGTTTCTTTCCGAAAATATCCGTGTCGAAAACTATTTCGCTTCCGTCGGGATTCTCGTATTTTTGCTCGGGCTCGAATGCCATTCCGAGAGTCTGTGTATTAATCATATCACAGTTGTCGGGAAGATAATCGTAAAGATTTGTTTCAAGCTTCCAGTTATCGCCCTCGAATCTTATTTCGACACTGATTTCGTGTTCCTTGTCCTCAAAATAATCCTTCTCTTTATCACAGGGTATTGCGCCGTTAAAGAACGCGTTTCCGCCGGTCCATACGGGAAGTGGAATATAATAGCGGTCGCTTAATTCTCCGCCCATTCCGCAATAACCTTCGAATTCCTTTTTCCATTCTTCCTCGGTCTGATATCCGCTGTAAGGAAGAGTTCCGGCTTTCATATTGCCGTCGTCCCATTCGTTGTCCTTAAAAGCTTCTTCAAGGAGTGTTAAATCGCCCCTTATTTTGCTTTGAACGAATATGTTGTTGTAGAATCTCATGTCGCCGTGAAGGATTGTCATAAAGCCCGCGATTTCGGTGCGGTGAGGCACGTGATAAGGCGTATATCTCGGGGATTTCATGGTCTTGGCACCGTTGTCCACGCCTCTTCCCACAGCCGTGATTGAGCCCGTAATGAGATTGTGTACAAAAGCAACGCCCTGTGTCGGGAGCTTAAGCGCACGGTCGGACAAAAGAATATTGTTGTCGATAAGAGTCGGGCCGTGGCTCACCTCTATGAAAATATCCTCGCCGAGTCCGAGATTTACAACGTTTTCGGGTTTTAAAAGATAATCGTAAGGCAGGGCATTATCGTGGAAAAGATTGCCCGTAACTCTCGTTCCCTGAGCCTGCCAGTCAAGCCAGAGACCTCTCGTGCAGTGGTGGAAATGATTGTTTTTGATGATAACGTCTATGGCCGCATGCATCTTTATACCGCCGATTTCCGCGCCCGCGAGATTCTGCTTGTTGTTTATGTTATGAATGTGGTTGTTTTCGATTACGGAAAAGACTCCGCCGAGATGTCCCACGATACCGGTTTGCCCGCAATCGTGAATATCGTTGTTTCTGACGATATGGGAGCCGATCTTTTCTTTGCTCCATCCTTCGTACTGCGCCTGGCAGATCGCATCACGCTCGGTCTGCGTTCCGTCTTTGTATTTCCATTTAAGCCACTTGTTGTCGTTGTTTTTCTGAAGATATTTGCCGAGCGAAATACCCGAGCATTTCGATTCGTAAATATCGCAGTTTTCGATGATCCATCCCTTCGACCAGTGCGGTCCGATCATACCGTCCTGATATGCCGTGGGCGGAGCCCATTGCGTTGCGGCCTTGCACACCGTAAAGCCGTCAAGCGTAATATATCCCACACCTTCTTTAAGGGGGTAAAAACAGTTCTGTCTGACGGATATTTCAACAAGCGCTTCCTTCGGATTTACGCCTTGGAAATTGGCATAAATGACCGTCTTGTCACCCTCGTCCTTCGTATACCATGTATATACCGAAAATTCCTTATCCCATGAGGAACCCCTCTCTTTGGGATTTAAAACCGAATCGTAATCCAAAACCTCATACATGGATTTTCCGTTTAAATACACATCTCCGGTATGCGCCGTAAAATTACCGTCGAACCAATCGCCGCAGATTAAAGTTTTGTAGGGATTGTAACCTTTGAAAAAAGAATCGTCCAAAACCGTTTTCCAGACATTTCCCTCAACCTTTTCCCAGTCGGAAATCACTTCCGCGCCGGTAATAACGGCTTTTAGTCTGTTTGCCGCTCTGTATGTGATTCTGGCATCTTCCCTGCCGGCGTTTTTGGGATTGACATGCTCCCTGTAAATACCGTCAAAAACTATTATTTCATCGCCGGGTTTCGCTATATCCGCCGCTTCGGAAATCGTTTTGAAAGGATCCGATTCCCCGCCGTTACCGGATTTTTCAACCGCACAGTTTACGTAGTATTTCATATAATTACCTCCCCGTTACATTTTACTCTTAAGTAATATCAAAATATAAAAGAGTTTTCTTCTTATTTTTTGTTAAATTCCGTTTTATTTTTTGATAAAACGGTCGATGAGAATTCTTTGTACAAAGAGGACATATTCCTTAATCTTTCGACCGAAGCCTTCAGTGAATCGACCGTATAATCGATGTCTTCCGCGGTTGTTTCTTCGGACAGCGTGAGTCTTACCGACCCGTGCGCAATCTCGTGGGGAAGACCGATTGCAAGAAGCACGTGCGAGGGGTCGATGCTTCCCGAAGCACACGCGGATCCCGATGAGGCGCAGATTCCTTTTTGCTCCAAAAGAATCAAAAGCGATTCGCCCTCAACGAATCTGAAACTAAAATTCGCATTGTTCGAAAGTCTCTTTTGGCAATCTCCGTTTAACCTGCAATAAGGTATTTCGGCCGTGACCCTGTCAATCAGTCTGTCGCGAAGTTTCTTTTCGTAAGCGATTGTCTCATCCATTTTTTTTAGGGAAAGCTGTGTTGCCTTCGCATATCCGATTATTCCGGGCGCATTGGTTGTGCCGGCGCGTTTGCCGCGTTCCTGTGCCCCGCCGTGAATCAGATTTGAAATCTTTGTTCCTTTTCTTATATACAAAAATCCGATACCCTTGGGTCCGTTTATTTTATGAGCGCTCGAAGAAAGCATGTCTATATTCATTTTGTCGACGTCGATCGGAAGATGTCCGAACGCCTGAACCGCATCGGTGTGAAAATATATTCCCCGCTCCTTCGCGATTTTTCCGATTTCCTCTATGGGCTCAATCGTACCGATTTCGTTATTGGCAAACATAACGGATATAAGAATCGTGGTCGGCTTAATCGCAGCCTCCAGTTCTTCGGGATTTACCAGGCCGTTTTCGTCAACCGGAAGATATGTCACTTCAAATCCCTGTTTCTCGAGAAATTCGCAGGAATGCAAAACCGCATGATGCTCGATCTTTGTTGTTATGATGTGATTGCCCTTATCCTTAAGCGCATCCGCAACTCCCTTGACAGCCCAGTTGTCCGATTCGCTTCCGCCTGCCGTAAAAAAGATTTCTTTTTCATCGGCACCGATTGCTTTGGCAATAACGGCTCTCGCCTTCGAAACCTCCTTTGCCGTCTTTCCCGAAAAAGCATATGCACTCGAAGGATTGCCGTATTCTTCCGTAAAAAAAGGAAGCATCGCATCCAAAACTTCGGGTGCAACCTTCGTCGTGGCGGCATTGTCCATATATATCATTTTATCCATAATATGCTCCTATCTTTCACCTATCGGTTTAGTAGGTATTATGCCGCTTTTTTGCCTGTAATGTCAATGGGTTTAGC
>JAGADU010000084.1 GCA_017613435.1 Lachnospiraceae bacterium
AAATTTATGCCGGCGTGGCGGAACTGGCAGACGCACAGGACTTAAAATCCTGCGGGACTTATACTCCCGTACCGGTTCGATTCCGGTCGCCGGCATTCGTTGGGTGCTGTAAGCCTCTGTTTTAGGGGGTTTGCAGCATTCTTTTTTTATATATCTCTCTTGGTTATGTTAACCTTATCTGACCTTAATACCTAGGTAAGTTGCTCTGTCATATCAACGCTTTCTTTTACAGGCTCATAAATATAGTGTTCTGTCATTTTAGAAAGTAAGCAGTCAAAAAGGCTATTGGGAGATTAGTATGAAAGAAAAAAAAGTAAATGACATATTCAGGTCAGAAAAGTGGTGGATTAATCCACCACATTTTTTTACGTGAAAAATATATTAACCACACACAAACAATATATCTTTGTTTTATAATCAGTATAACAGATCTGTAAGGAGCATAATAATGAGAGAGAGAATACTTTTGATAGAAGATGATGATAAGATTCGTGATATAGTCATTGAATATTTTCAGGCGAAGTCGAACGGACAATTTGAAGTTATCGGAGCAGGTACAGGCGAAGAAGGATTGGATTTGATTCAAAACGGAAGTTATGATTTAGTTCTTTTAGATGTAATGCTTCCGGGAATTGACGGTTTTACGATGTGCAGAAGAATTCGTAAAACAATCGATGTACCTATCATTTTTTTGACAGCTAAAGTCAGAGAAGAAGACAGACTGTACGGATACGAGATTGGCTGTGACGACTATATTTGCAAACCTTTTTCTTTTGCTGAATTATATGCCAAGGTAAATGCTCTTTTAAAACGCGTGAATAAAACAAATGAAGATAAAATGATAAAATGCGGAAGCATCTCTTTAAATACGGTTTCTCTTATACTGACTGTGGATGGCAAGGAAATTGAACTGCCGCCCAAAGAATTTGAAATACTTTACTATCTTTTAAAACATAAAGGCTGGGTGGTAAGCAGGGAAACTCTTTTAAACAGAATTTGGGGTGATGATGCATATGTCGAAACGAGGGTTGTCGACAACCATGTAAAGAATTTAAGAAAAGCACTAAAAGATGCAGGTTCACAGATAAAGACCGTTGTATCCAAGGGATATAAGTTGGTTGAATAAATTCAAATGTTGTCATCATCGAGACTAGGAGGCAATATGAAATCTAAAAGAAAAGGCAGAATCATAAAAATAATATTGATTCTTGTGATTCAAAGCATATTATTGACTGCTATATTTTATTTTTCCGTAAGAAGTTTTTATAAAACAAATTATTTGCAATGGCGTAATTCACAAGGTTCTTATCTTTCCAACCAAAATGAAAAGATAATCAAACAAATACAGAATGACGTGGCAAACAAAGCTATTGTAAAGAACATAAAAAACAATGCGACTATGAGACTGGCAACTGCGTCGTATAATATGAATTTCGGACAGACATATCTTATGATTACCGACAGGGAGACCGGAGAAGTCGTTGTTGATTCAAAAGAAAGATGTTTTATGGTCGTATCCGACAGTGAAGCGGATAGACATAAAGAGGATTACTCATTAAGAAGTTTTATATATATAAGTGATTCGGAAAGCCTTATTTCATGGATGAAAAAAATCAGGGAAGAATATGAAAAAATTGTTGAAGAACCTGATAAGAATTATTTAATCTTTGAGGTGAAAAAATATTGCGTAGATGAAAATGGTTATTTTTATCCTCTTGAAATGCTGGCTTATTACAATAGAGCTTTTGGAGCCGGTGAAAAATCTCAATATGAAACATGGCAGGAAGAATTTGATATTAGAGATTATGAGACTATTAATAATCTGGAAAGCATGGAGATTGTTGAGAATACTGATAGTGGTTTTGTGTATCTTATTGGAAGTGAAACGAATCTAAACGATTATTCTCCGATGGGAGAGAATGATCCAAAACACTATAATTCCGGAGGCGGAGAATCTCATACATATCAGTTTCCTCCGTTGGTTGACAATTACTATGAATACAACCATTCATTTTCAAAGGGCGATTTTATGATTATTCACAGAACTCCATTTATGTTGTCAGAGGAAAGCGAAGATGGTGTTGTTATAAAGTATTATGTTCTGGAATCTTATTATAAATCAAATTATTGGGAAGATAACGGAAAGAGAATTTTACCATCAATTTATATAATATATGGAATTGTTATTGTTTTGGCAGCAATCATCTCACTGATTATTAATGTAATTAAATTTATTAAAAAAGAAAAATCAGAATATCAGAATACGCTTATAGATTCGATATCACATGATCTTAAATCACCGCTTACAGCTCTTCGCGGATATGCCGAAAGTCTCAAGGAAAATTTAAACGAAGAAAAGAAAGAGGCTTATGCGGATGCGATTATAGACGGTACGGATTATATGGACAGGTTGATAAACGGAAATATAAGTTTGTTGCAGCTTCAGGATATGCATTTTGCTCATAAAAGAGATAAATCGGATTTAGTAGAACTGATAAAAGAGTTATTCGAAAAATACGGACCCGTTCTGGAAGAAAGAAACATCATTCTAAATATTTCAGGAAACTGTGAGAAAAAAGTTAACAAAGATTTGATTACCAATGCACTTGAAAATCTGGTTTCAAATTCTATTAAGTACGTCAATGACGGTGGCGAAATTACAATAGAAGGAAACAGTGAAGGCTTAAAGTTTTCGAATACTGTTGACTCATTCCCTGAGAGAAAACCTGGAGAACTCTGGGAAACATTCGTAAAAGGAGACGATTCAAGATCAAATGAAAAGGGAAGCGGAATAGGACTTGCCATAGCAAAACGAATATTCGACATTCATAAGATTAAATCCAAGATTGAATATATGGAGGATGAAAATAAACAATTTGTAATAATTTTGCGGTAAATTAATACTTCTTAATAGCATGGAAAAAACAATAAAGAGCTTTTCAGGATTGTCTGCTGATTATCCGTTGGCAAAGGAAATATTTGCAATTCTTTCAGATAATTATACGAATACATGGTATATGATTAATATAGATTTTGAACGGGATTCATATAAAGCGGATGAAACATGAATTTCATGTCCAATAAACGTAAACTAAGCGTTTAACATATAAATTTTGAGCGCATTTTTCCGATATAAAAGATAAGGCGCAGTGTCAGCATGTGCCCCCGTAACAAAAGGATTTGTTATCAGAATAAACAAGGAGGGTTTAATATGTTAAAGGTTAGTGATTATCAACAATCCGTTAACGCTTATTCTTCACAAAAGACAGAGAACAAGCAGACGGCAAATGTCGGATATGTCAACGAAACAAAAGAATCGGGACTGTCCGAAAAAGCGCAAAAATTACTTAACAGACTTCGCGCAACTTACACCAATGTTGATTTTATGGTAGCTGACAGCGATTCGGGCGAAGAAGCCGACAGTATTCTTTCGCAGTATACAAGAGAATATTCCGTTCTCCTTACTACGGATGAAATCGAAAAAATGGCTTCCGATGAACAATTCGAAAAAGAATATTTATCTCAAATCGAAACAGCCATTAAAGTGACGGATAATATCAATGAACAATATGACATTTCCGGCTCTTTTGAATCAAAAGGCGGATATTCCGTAGTATCCAAATACGGTGTAATGGTTGATGCAAACGGAAAAGCCACACTTTTTGCGGATCTTAACAAACTTTCGGAAGCTCAGAAAGAATATCTTGAAAAGCATCTCGAAAAAGTTAAAGAAGAGAAAAAGGAAGAGGAAAAAGAGGCCAAAGCCGAAGCCGAAGATGAGATAATGGATGAGCCGGTTGAAAAATCAATCAGAATCTATGCATCAAACATTCATGAATTACTCGATAAAATAAAAGATCTCAATTGGGATGAAGTCGAAGCTGACAAATCCGTTGTCGGAGTGAATTTCGATTATAAAGCATAAGTAAAAACACGCATCCGGGCTGACGGGGTGCGTGTTTTTTTTATGCATTCTTATTCGTTTTCCGTAAAACAAAATAAATATATCGAAAAACGATAAAAAAATATTGACAAATAAAAAAATGAGTAGTATATTGCATATGAAAAGAAAAAGATTTTTATAAAAAATCGGAGGCTTATATGAAACAAAAAGAACTGGCTTTCTGGCTTAAATTTGTAGTTATCGGTACGGCTGTATGCGGCTTGATAATTTATGCATGGGTTTTTCCGCATCTTTTTAATTATCTGGTCGAACAAAATTCGATTCTTCAAAGCAATGTGATGCCATGGCTTACAGTAATCTGGATATCGGCGATTCCATGCTACGGGGTATTGGTGCTCGGTTGGCTGGTAGCAAGCAATATCGGTAATGACAATTCGTTTTCCATTGCCAATGCCAAGCATCTGAAATGGGCTTCGTATTTTGCGATGATTGATGCCGGTTATTTTTTTGCTGTAAATATAATTTTTCTTTTAACAGATAAATCACATCCTTTTGTTTTGGGATTGGCGCTTATGGTATGCTTTGTGGGAACCGCTTTTTCGGTATGCATGGCAGCTCTTTCGCATCTGGTTAAAAAAGCTTCCGAAATCAAAGAAGAAAACGATTATACAATCTGACGGGTAAGGAAATATGGGAAGAAACAGGAACGATCTTGAAAATATAGAAGAAGTCGAAGTTCACGGATACCTGAGATTTAATATCGATGTTATGCTTGCAAAACGCAAAATGAGCGTCGGGGAACTGGCAGCCAAAGTCGGAATAACGCAGGCAAACATGTCTATATTAAAAACGGGGAAGGCAAAAGCGGTAAAGGTTAACACCATTGTTAAAATGTGCGAGATTCTCGAATGCCAGCCGGGCGATTTGTTCGAGTACATCAAGGAGGACTGATATGGACAGTAACAATTTAAATTCCGGATCAAATATTTCGGAAAAAACAGCTTCGGAATTTGCAACAAAAGAAGATGTTAAGGAAAAAGAATTGAGAGAGGCTGCAGAAACAATCACTTCTTTCAATATGCCCAAAGAGGAATTTCTTCCCGTTGCGGTAAACGACAATACCGACAATTATATCAAAAGAATTATTCTTTGTTTAATTTACGCGATTTTCTTTACCTTTTGCCTGTACAAGAATCATACCGGAATAACATATCCTTTGTTTGCGCTTGCGACGATCGTGTCATATGTTTTGTTGCTTAAAGCCAGCAAAGAAAAGGTGAAAGTATTTTCATATTTTCTGATGGCGATAATAATGGTTTTATCCGTGAATGTTTGCACCACCACCAGCATTCCTTTGATAGTGTTTGACAAGATATTCGTGTTTGCGCTTTTCTTCGTTATGTTTTTGAACAATCTTTACGATGACAAAACATGGGATGTAACAAGATATTTCGCTTCTGCTTTTACGGTGATATTTTCGTCGATCGTTTATTTTATAGATCCGATTCTCGATCCCATAAGAATAAGCAAAAACTCGGAAGGAAAAACGGAAGAACAAAAGAAGGCGTCAAAGAAGAAACTCGCCACATTCGGATATGTTCTTGCCGGAATCGGAATATCCGTTCCCATTCTTTGCGTAGTGCTTCCGCTTCTTTCGTCATCGGATGCCGTTTTCTCACATGTTTTGAAAAAGGTATTTACCGTAAATATCGATGCGGATCTGATCGGAGTGTTTTTCCTGTCGCTCTTAATATTCATTGTGGGATATGCAATGCTTAAAAGGCTGCATTTCAGAATTAACTGGATGGAGAGTCCCGTAAAAGATTTAAGAACGTTCAATCCCGCGGTGGCTATTACGATAAGTTCCGTACTTCTTGTTTTTTACGGTTTGTATTCCGTCATTCAGATAGTATTCCTTTTCCTCGGATTCGGAACGCTTCCCGATGGATATACATATGCAAATTATGCGCGTGAAGGATTTTTCCAGCTTGTGTTTGTCTGCATAATAAATCTTATTCTTGTATTGATATGCAGAAAGTTTTCGAAGGATAATATCGTGCTCAGGATTATGCTTACACTGATAAGCGTATGTACTTTTATAATGATCTTCTCGAGTGCATACAGAATGATTCTTTACATAGGCGTTTACGGACTCACATTCTTAAGAGTATATGTTCTTTGGGCATTGACGGTAATAGCCTTAGCGATGATGGGAACGGTGATATTCGTATACAAAGACAAAATGCCTTTTGTAAAATATTCAATCATTGTCCTTACGCTGACTTGGGCAATATTCGGCATTGCGCATCCCGATGTTTATATAGCGAAATACAATTTAAATCTCAAAACCGGCGAAAGATATGTAATCAGAGAACTTTCGGATGATGCAATCCCCGTTATTTTTGAGCATATGGATGAACTCGAATCAAATGAGAAAATGAACGATAATCTGAAATGGTTTGACAATTATCTTACCGGTTACAGCGAACCCGAAGATTACAGACATTTTAATTTCGCAAAACACAAAATTTATAAGGCCGTAAAAGAATATAACCAAAACAAACAGGTCAAAGAAGCCGAATAAATATAATACCGTATGAAAAAGAAACTGCAAACCCGAACGGGCTTGCAGTTTTTTACCGATTACTCCGTATTTCATACCGATTACCGAAAATTGCAGACAGATATTTGGAAATGATGTAAAGTAAATTCATCAGGAGGAAAAAAGATGAAATTCAAATTGTTTATCGATCAAAATTGCGAAGAAGAAGTCATCTGCAATGTGCACGCGAGAACGGCTTTGGTGGATGAACTTGAACGTCTTGTCACGCAGGATGCTTCGAAAGATCATTTGACCGGTTACCTCGAGGATGAAATAAAAATATTACCGTTAAATGAAATAGAATGCTTCTTTGTGGAAGACGAGAAAACCTTTGCCTCATACGAAAACGGAAAGAAATACCTTGTAAAAAAGAGATTGTACGAACTTGAAGAAATGCTTCCTTCTGATTTTGTAAGAATAAATAAATCCGCAATAGCAAACAGCAAAAAAATATCGAAATTTAAAGTTAATCTTTCCGGGGCGGTTGACGCCCGGTTCGAGAGCGGTTATACGGATTATGTTTCCAGAAGGTGTTTCGCAGATTTGAAAAGGAGATTCGATTTATGAAAATAATTATCAAAGAATTTTTTAAAAGAGGTTTAATGTTTGCATGGGGAGGCCCCGCAGTACTTGCAATAGTTTATTTTTGCCTGTTTAAAGCGGGAACGGTGACATCGATTGAAATTCCGAAGGTTGTTCTGGCAATAGTATCCACTGTGATTATAGCTTTTCTCGGTGCGGGATTTTCTATAGTTCATCAGATAGAATCACTTCCGAAAGTAATTGCGGCATTGATTCACGGTATGGTTTTGTATGCAAGTTATCTTGGATTCTATCTTTTAAACGGATGGATTAAAACAAGTGCGGTATTGATATTTTCAATCTGCTTTGCCGCAGGATTTGTGATTATCTGGTTAGCGGTCTATCTGACGGTTAAAACAAAAGTCGAAAAAATGAACAAAATGATCAAATAAAAACAACTCCCGAAAGGGAGTTGTTTTTTGAAATATTATTCCATGATTACGGGTCTTATATAATATACTTTTCCTTCCGAATCGAATCCGAGGTGGAACATATAAGAACGGTACTGTTCGAAAGTATAATCATCGGGACCGAATACCAGATAACCTTCGTAGTCGTATTCGGCCGCTCTGAGGCACGAAGCACGATATTCGTCATCCTGCCACGAATAAACTTCATCCTTGAATTCGTCCATACCGACAACGATGAAAAAGTCATCATCGATGAAATCCTTGCTCCAGTCGGGATATTCATAATGGAAATTATCGGCAAATTCCGCTACGTAATAATATCCGCTTTCATCAATGGGACCTTCGGGCCCCGAAACCTGAATCGGTTCGTAATAAACTCCGACAAGTTCTTTGTTTTCATTGTAGAAGAATCCCGCATATACGTACAATGTGTTGGGAACTTCGTCATATTCGTAATTTGACAGATTTCCTCTTTCTCCGAGGAGATCGTACATCGAATCAAGTATTACATAATCGTTTTTGCCTGCGGGAAGGAAGCAGTAGTCAAGATTTATGAACATATATGCTTCTCTCCATCCGATGTCTTCGAATGTGTTTCTGTGGCTGTCGGCCATGGTAAAGAAAATACCTTCATCCAATACGGCGTAATCCAAAACGGTGCGCGCAAACCCGCGTGAGATGTCCAAACCCGGAAATGTTTCGAAGCGCGAAAGGGAAGAGGGCATGGATAAGTTTGGATCGTCGTCCTTTGTCGAATCGATCATCGTTGCTTCGTATAAGGGCTTTTCCGAAGGAGAAGCGTTTTGTGCTTTTGAAACCGAAATATCAAAACTCGTGTAATAAAAATGACCGGTACCTTCATAAAAATCAACCGTAAAGGAAATACCGTCATCGGATATGGATATCGAATCGAAATATTCCGGATAGGTGGTAAATGTGTAATCGTCTCCGAGAGCCGCAAAATTGCAATCCGCAAGACAGTACAAAGAATTGTCGAATCCTATCTGATAAACGTAATAGTCGCAAAATTCGCTTTGTGCGTTCATAAAGAACATACTCTGATTGTCCATTCCGAGAAAGATTATGTTTTCCGCAGTCGTATAATCTGCCGCGGGTTCGTTCATGTTTGCGGTATCGTAAACATAATAATGAATTGCGTAAGGATCGTAGGTGTAATCGCATACGGCAATATATTTTCCGTCGGGAGAAAAGCCGAGGATGGTTCCGAAGCATAATTCTTCTTCTTTTTTGTTTTCCAGATCGATTTTGTATACCGCATAGTAAGTTTGCGTATAATCGGCGGTATCCGCAACTCTTTGGGAATACAAATCCTTTCCGTTGATAAGATACAAATCGCCGAAGCCGTTGTCTTCGCAGATTGTCTCGAAAGTGCTTTTCGGATTGGAAGGATCGAAAGAGCAAATGCTTCCCTTGCCGTATGAACGGTTGTTTGTGGAAAATTCGGCAAACAGACCGGTTGAGGAAACCGCAAAAGGATAATATTCGCGGAAAAGAATCGAATCCTTGTAATTAACGGCGCTTCCCGACAGAACCGCCGAAACTTCTTCCGTAACAGTGACAGGCTCGGGATCCGGATCGGCAACGGGATCGCTTGTCGTTACTTTGCCGCTTATCGGATCGGGATCGGGCAAACCGTTGTTTGAAAACGGATCTTTCCCGGTGCACGCAAACAAGGCAATCGTAGTTACGCTTATTAAAAGCGATGCGATAATCTTTTTCGTCTTTTTCATTTTAAATCCTCCAAATCAATAAATCATATTATTGTATATTCAGAACGGAATTCCTTAATAAGATAAGGGTGATCTTTGGCGTATTCCGTTATATCTTTTCGTATTGTTTCGTCAACGTATTTTTTTATTTTATCCATATCCGAAATGTTGCAAACCGGGCAGGAAGGGCTTAGGGCCAAAACGGTTTTTGAATCTTTTCGCATTATTCGAACAGGCCAGATTTTGCAGTCGATGGGTTTTTGTTCGTCGTTAAGCAAACAGCCCGTTTCCGAGAGAAAAGGGCACGGGATTTCTTCATTGGGATCACAGGTTTTATATAAGCCGCTTAAATCATATGTCGCAAAAATCAATCCGCCGTTTTCGCTTTCGTTTAACGAATCGCTTTTGAGGGATTCGTCTTTCTTTATCGCATCGATGTTCTCTTTTGTAAAAACCGGTGTTTCCCAAAGGGAAGTTTTTTTGAATGAGCAGCAGAATCTGCAGGCGGCACATTCTTCTTTTTTTAAAATTCCGGACAGCATATTATTTCCTTTATTTTTCTTCGATTATGTATTTTTTTAACATTAAAAGCGGACGGTAGGAAGTTTTGGCCCTTCTTAAACCTTCAATGCCTAAATCTTCTTCGCGGTTTATGTATTTGTAGCCTTTACAGCAAATGACGGCGAATTCGTTGCAAAGAAGCTGGTAAATGCCCGTTATGTCTTTTCGCCCTTTTTCGATTACCTCGTCCATGCATTCGTCGTTTAGTGCAACGCCCGCAGCATATCCCACGACGGTTCCTTTTATATAAACAACGATTCCCCGAAATTCGAGTTCGTCGTAATTTGCAAGATAGAATTTTATCGCTTCGTTTTCTCGTTCGAGCATTTCGTCGTATTCAAACGAAAGACGGTCTTTTATCCATTCGCGCTGAAAAAGAATTACGTCCGTAAGATTCTCGGCGGAAATGTTTTCAATCCGTATGCTTCCTTCATATGAAGAATAAAACGCCCTGATGCGGTTTCTTTTGGGTGAGAGAGGGCGTCCCGGCAGAATGCTTAAACTTTCGGTCTCGTAAATGTATTCCGAATAATCTTCGGATTCTTCGCAAACAAAACGGTCGCCGTAATTTTCCGAAAGTTTTGTTTTGAATTTTTCGGTTACCGTAAAAAACGAAAGCTTTGCAAAATGCGATGCGGCGTCGTCCGACAGAATATCGACATAATGCGTGAAATTGCCGTCGATATTTCCGATCGGTGCGAGATAAACTCTTTTACCCTTTGTATCCAGTCTGCTTCTGTGGATAAACAAAACATCATCGCAAACGGCGTATTCGTCGCCGTATTTCATGGAAAGACCTGTTAAAAGATAAAGCGAATGCTGGCAGGAGGATTCGCCGTAATTTTTGAGATATTTGTTTATTATCGGTTTGTCTTTTAATGTTACAGGTTTGAAATTCAACATATAGTATTTATTTATACGATTCTCTCACTTTCGAAATAAATTATAACACAATGTTGTATCCTATTGACAAAAATAATAAGGTTTAATATTATATGTGGTAATAAAGGCAGTGAAAAAGACAGTAGTGCCAAGGAAAGTTCACAGAGACGGCAACATTTGCTGAGAGTTGTCGGTACGGATTGGCATGAAGACCGCTTTGGAGCCGAGCGCTGAAAATAAGTATGCGTCTCCGTGCAGTTACGTTAAAGACTATCAATGAGTGAAAAATTAAGGTGGAACCGTGCATAAGTGCACCCTTAATGTCCAAACGGATATTGCGGGCGCTTTTTTATTTGTAAAGCCGCGTAAAGCTACATATTAAGGAGAAGAATCATGGTAAATTTCAAAGAAGACGAAAATCTGCATGTACTCAATCATTCATGCGCACATATGATGGCTCAGGCCGTTAAGCATTTGTATCCGAATGCGAAATTCTGGGTAGGCCCCGTTGTTGACGAAGGCTTCTATTATGACATGGACCTCGGCGATGCGGTTCTTAACGATGAGGATATAGAAGCAATCGAAAAAGAAATGAAAAAGATTGCCAAATCCGGAATAAAGATTTACAGAAGAGAAATTTCAAAGGGCGAAGCTTTGGAAATATTCAAGGACGATCCTTACAAAATGGATCTTTTGTCAAATATGGATGACGGAAACATTTCATGCTACGATCAGGGTGACTACACGGACCTTTGCAGGGGACCTCATGTAGACAATGTAAAACTTTGCCGCAATTTCAAACTCGTAAAGCATTCCGGCGTTTACTGGAAGGGCGATGCCGAAAATCAGGTACTTCAGAGAGTATACGGAGTTTGCTTCCCCACGCCCGAAGAACTTGAAGAGCATCTTAAACTTCTTGAAGAGGCAAAGGAAAGAGATCACAGAAAGATCGGCAAAGACATGGGACTTTTCATGTCGGACGATCTTGTCGGAAGAGGACTTCCCATGTTCCTTCCCAACGGATATCTCGTATGGCAGGAACTCGAAAATTATATAAGAACAAAAGAACAGAAACTCGGATATCAGCATGTTTTGACACCCTGCGTGGGCACGGTGGATCTTTACAAGACGTCGGGTCACTGGGATCATTACAAAGAGAATATGTTCCCTCCCATGGAGGTTGAGGGCGAAAGCTTTGTTCTTCGTCCCATGAACTGTCCTCATCATATGAGAATATTCGCAAATAAGCCTCATTCGTACAAGGAACTTCCCATAAGACTTGCCGAAATCGCACACGATTTCAGATTCGAGTCCTCGGGAACGCTTAAGGGTATCGAGAGAGGAAGACATTTCTGTCAGAACGATTCACATATTTTCGTAACTCCCGACCAGATCAAAGACGAGGTTAAGAGCGTATGCGATCTTATTTTCTCCACATACGAAGATTTCGGAATTACGGATTACAGATGCGTGCTTTCTTTAAGAGATCCCGCGGATACAAAGAAGTATCATCCCGATGACGAAATGTGGAACAAGGCCGAACAGGCGCTTCGCGAGACATTGAATGAAATCGGAATTGAATATACGGAAGAAATCGGCGAAGCCGCTTTCTACGGTCCCAAGCTTGACGTTAACGTTAAGCCGGCCATCGGTAACGAGATTACGCTTTCCACATGCCAGTTGGATTTCTGCTTACCCGCAAAATTCGAACTTACGTATGTCGATGCCGACGGCGAAAAGAAAACGCCCGTTGTTTTGCACAGAGCGATTCTCGGTTCGATTGACAGATTCATGGCTTATATCCTTGAGGAAACAAAAGGAAATCTTCCTACATGGCTTGCGCCCGTACAGGTTAAGATTCTTCCCATCAAGAATGACGACGAAGATCTTAACGAATATGCAAAGAAACTCAAATATGTTCTTTACGATGCAAACGTAAGAGTCGAATCCGATGACAGAAGCGAAAAATTCGGTTACAAGATGAGGGAAGCACAGATTCAGAAAGTTCCCTACATTGCGGTTATCGGAAAGAAAGAAGCCGAAGAAGGAAACGTATCTTACAGACTTCACGGCGAACAGGAGACAGTAACGGTCAAATTTGATGAATTCATAGAGATTCTCAAAGAAGACATTGTAAGCAAAAAACATTAATGTAAAAAAGAGGGGGGTTATTATGCAGGAGTTGGAAAAACAGTTTCATATTCATTGCGTTACCGGTGACATAGGAAAATATTGCATTCTTGCCGGAGATCCGGGAAGAATTCCTGCAATAGCCGAAATGTTCGATGATGCGAAACAGATAGCTTACAACAGAGAGTTTAACGTATATACCGGATATCTCGAAGGAGTTAAGGTTACGGCCTGCTCTACGGGAATCGGAGGACCTTCGACGGCAATCGCTGTGGAGGAACTTCATAATCTCGGAGCGGATACTTTTATAAGAACCGGTACATGCGGAGGCATCGATTTGGATGTTAAATCAGGGGATATTGTTGTGGCTACCGGTGCAATCAGATTCGAGCATACATCGGTTGAATATGCGCCCATTGAATTCCCGGCGGTTGCCGATTTGGACATAACCAATGCTTTGAGGGAAGCTTCTCTCGAACTCGGTAAAAATACTCATGTCGGTGTGGTTCAGTGCAAGGATTCGTTTTACGGACAGCATTCTCCCGAAAAGAGCCCCGTTTCCTATGAGCTTTTACAGAAATGGGAAGCATGGAAAAGGCTCGGGGTAAAAGCTTCCGAAATGGAATCTTCCACGCTTTTTGTGCTTTCGAGTGCGCTAAAGTGCAGAAGCGGTTCCTGTTTCCATGTCATTTGGAATCAGGAGAGGGAAAAAGCCGGTCTCGATCAGCAAATGAGCGAAGATACATCCGCATCCGTAAAGATTGCGGTCGAGGCAATGAGAAAAATTATTTTGGCGGATAAAAAGGCAAAATAAGGGTTTTTCAAGACAAAAACAGGACAAGATTTGCTGTTGGGTCTATACTTCTGCTTGAATATGTTATATAATTAACAAAGTTCATGAAAGGAGAGACACAATTATGAAATTAAAAAAGATAATATCCGTTTCGTTGTGCGCTGCTTTGGTTTTATCCCTTGCAGGATGTAATTTCAATCCCAAAGATGCGATTTCAGGCATTTTGACCGGAAAGAACAACGGCGGCCAAAATTCGAATATAGTTGAATTGGCTCAGAATGTTAACAAAGATGCGGTATTTAAAAATACCGAAAGTTTTAAACTCGAAGGGTTTGATTATTTTGACGGTATAAAGAACTATAACGGAAAGATGTACGTTGCCGTTAATCATTACGAATATCCCGATTACGAACCTTATCCCGGGGATGTGCAGCTTTATGATGAAACCGCTCCCGCGGACGATATCGTTGAAGAAGAAATCCCTGACACGGACTCTGAAGATTACGACGGTGTTTATGAGCCTTACGTGGAAGATTACTATCCGACCGAGGCTTCCATCAGGATTGCGAGTTTTACCAATCAAAACGATGTAAAATACAGAACCATTTCTTTGGATGTAACAAGCGAAGCTTACTTCCAGGGAGGAAGCAGATGGGCCGTGGACAGCGAGGAGAATTTCTATGCGCTGTTTTCGGTTTACGATCCCGCTACATACACCGAAACAAATTATTTAAGAAAATACGGTTCTGACGATCAGTTAATCAAAGAAATCGAATTATCGTTAGATTCTTCTTCGGAGTATACTTATATTGAAGGTGTGGAAGTTTCGAAAAAAGGCGAAATTTACATACTCTCCGAAACCGCGCTTTATGTTTTTGACAAGGATTTAAACAAGAAAGATACAATTACCGTAGATTCCGGAAACAATTCATATTATTACAACGGATTTTTCAACAGTAAAGATGAGTACATTTTCCAGGTTTCGAGCTGGAACAGCGAAAAGACTACAATAAAAATCTACAAAATCGATGCTACCGGAAATCCCAAGGAGGATCCTGCTCTTTCTTCCATGATTGCCAGCAAGACCGTTATTCCCGGAGTCGGATACGATTATTATTACAAAACGAATTCCTCTATTATGGGCTTCAACGAAGGCGATAAAGAAGCAAAGGAAGTTTGTAACTTCTACGATTCGGATGTCGATCCCGATACAATGTACGGAAGTGCATATTTTATAAGTGCCGAGGAATTCGCCATTTCGATGGATGACAAGATTAATATCTTTAAGAAGGTTCCGCCCGAAGAGGTTGCCGACAGAGAAGTAGTTACGATCGGTACGGTATTTTCGATGTACGCTCTTCAAAGACAGGTTTTGGAATACAACAGAAATAACGATAAGTACAGAGTAAAGCTTATAGACTATTCCGAATACAATACTCCGGATGACTGGAATGCGGGAATTAAGAGATTCAACACCGATATTACCGGCGGAAATGCACCCGATATCATTGCGCCCGAAGCATATGATGCCATCAACCTGATGGAAAAAGGCGTATTTACGGATCTTACTCCTCTGATGAATGCTACAGACGGATTAAAGAAAGATGATTTGGTTTACAACGCGAAAACCGTTTTCGCAAAGGGCGATAAATTATACTGTGTATTCCCCGATTTTACGGTAGAAGCTTTGGAAATCAAAAAATCAATGTACAAACCGGGAATGACATTCGAAGACATTGAAGCATGGGAACAGGAAACCGGAAATCTGGCGTTCGGCGATGAATATACCAAGGCCAATACGTTAAACAGCCTCATGTCGCTCGGAATGGATGCTTTCCTCGATCCTTCAAGCGGAAAGTGCAGTTTTGATTCTCCCGAGTTTGTAAAACTTCTCGAGTATTCAAACAAATACCGCAAGGAAATTCCCGATGGTTTTTATCAGGATTACGATTACAATTCCTATATCAATATGTACAGAAACGACAAAGCGCTTTTAAGCTTTACATATCTGTACAATTTCAGAGAATATAACTGGAATATGAATTACAGATTCGGCGAGGAAACCGAAGTAATCGGACTTCCCATCGACGGAACAAACGGCATAACGCTTTCGCCCTCATCAATCATGGGTATTTCGGAGAAGAGCCAGCATAAGGAAGTAGCGTGGGACTTCATTAAATCATGTTTTACCGAAGAATTTTATGAAGAATATGATTACGGATTCCCTTCGGTAGAAGCCGTTATGGACAAAAAGATTGAAGAAGCGATGCAGAAGCCTTATTATATGGATGGAGACGAAAAGGTATACTACGATGAAACGATCTGGCTGATGGACAGAGAAGAAAAAATCGATCCCATCACCAAGGACAAGGCTTTGGAACTTAAGGATTTCGTTGTTAAGGCTACAAGCGTATATACCTGGGACGAAGAACTCAACAAAATAATCGATGAGGAGACTCAGGGTTATTTCGAGGGTCAGAAAAATGTTGAAGAAGTGGCCAACATCATCCAGTCAAGACTCAGAATTTATATTAACGAAAAGAAATAACAGATGTTCAACAATAACTGCCGCTGTTTAAAACCGCGGCAGTTATTTTAAATAATCGGTCACCGAAGGCATCGGGGAGCGTATGTATATGGGAGGAGAGAAAATATGAAAACAGCTGTTTTTTTGGCAAACGGATATGAAGAGATCGAAGCACTGACCGTTGTGGATATTTTGCGAAGAGCAAAACTTGTCTGTGACATGATTTCGCTTGAAGACGAACTTGAAACCGTCGGTTCGCACGGCATTAAAGTCAAGGCGGACTGCATGATTTCCGAAATAGATTTTTCGGAATACGACTGCATGGTTTTGCCCGGAGGCAAAATGGGTACGCAAAATCTTGAAGCCAATCAGTATCTTATGAAAAGACTCGATGAATTTTACAGCCGGAACAAACTTATATGCGCCGTATGCGCGGCACCGTCCATACTCGGACACAGAGGATATTTAAACGGCAGGGAGGCGGTAAGCTATCCTTCGTTTGAAAGCGAATTGACAGGTGCGGTAATTCCCCAAAAAGAGGTTGTTCGTGACGGAAACATCATCACATCCAGAGGAATGGGAACATCCATTGCTTTTGCTGCGGAGATTGTCAAAGCCGAACTCGGAGAGGAAACGGCGGAGGAATTACTCAAAACCATAGTATACAAACAGTTTTAAGCAACTTTTCTTTTACAAAAATATACGATTATGTTATAATAACCAATTGACTGTGATAATCACACTTTTGAAAGGAGATTTATTTAAAATGGGTTATAAGGTTGAAAAGCTTGAAGGAAGTATGGCTAAGCTTATCATTGACGTATCCGCGGAGGAATTCGAGGCGGCTTGCGAGAAAGCATATCAGAGAAACAAAAAGAAAATTTCGGTTCCCGGATTCCGTGCAGGTAAGGTTCCCAGAAAAGTTGTGGAAAAAATGTACGGCAAAGAAGTATTCTTCGAAGATGCCGCTAATATAATCATTCCCGATGCATATGAAAAAACATATGACGAGGCAATCAAGGAAATCGAAATCGCTTCGGCACCCAAGATCGAAGTGGTTGAAATGGAAGAGGGAAAACCTTTTGTATTCAGTGCTCAGGTTGCACTCAAACCCGAGATAAAACTCGGAAAATACAAGGGCGTTGAAGTTGAGAAAATCGATGTTGAAGTTTCGGAAGACGAAATCAACGAAGCCATCGAAAAAGAAAGACAGAACGCAGCAAGAATCGTTTCCGTTGACAGAGCGGTTAAGAGCGGAGATACCGTAACAATCGATTTCGAAGGATTTGTTGACGGTGTTGCATTCGAAGGCGGAAAAGGCGAGAACTACAATCTTGAAATCGGTTCTCATTCTTTCATCGATACTTTCGAAGATCAGATTATCGGAAAGAACAAGGAAGACGAATTTGACGTTAACGTTACTTTCCCCGCTGAATATCAGGCAGCCGAGCTTGCAGGAAAGCCCGCAGTATTCAAAGTAAAGATTCATGAAATCAAAGAAAAGCAGCTTGCAGAACTTGACGATGATTTCGCAAGCGATGTTTCAAGCTATGATACATTTGCAGAATACAAGGATTCGGTAAAGAAGAACCTTTCCGACAAGAAGGCCGAAGACGCAAAGAAGGAAAAAGAAGACGCGGCAGTCAATGCGGTAATCGAAGATTCCGAAATCGAGATTCCCGAAATGATGCTTGCCACAACCCAGAGAGAAATGCTTGACGAGTTCGCACAGAGACTTCAGTATCAGGGTATGAACATCGAGCAGTATTTCAAATATACCGGTTCCAATGCAGAGATGATGATGGAGCAGATTAAGCCCCAGGCTGAGCAGAAGATTAAGACTCAGCTCGTTCTCGAAGCAATCGTTAAGGCCGAAAACATTGAAGTTTCCGAAGAAGACATTAATGCGGAAATCAAGAAGATTGCAGAGAGCTATCATATGGAAGAAGACAAGGTTAAAGAGACTTTTGCCGGTGACAGAGCAGATCTCTTCAAGAAAGATCTTGCCATGCAGAAGGCTGTTGATTTCGTAAGAGACAACGCTAAGGAAAAAGCTGCCAAGGCTAAGGCCGCAAAGAAAGCAAAGGAAGAAAAAGCCGAGGAAGCAGGAAACGAAGAAGCACCTAAGAAGACTGCAAAGAGCAGAGCCAAGAAGACTGAGGAAAAAGCAGAAGAGAAGACCGAAGAATAATTTGTTCGGCCCGATAAGGAGTACGATATGAGTTTGGTACCTTACGTCATTGAACAAACAAGCAGAGGCGAGAGAAGTTATGATATTTATTCTCGTCTTTTAAAAGAAAGAATTATTTTTCTCGGAGAAGAAGTTAACGAAGTAACCGCCTCGCTGGTGGTTGCTCAGCTCCTTTTCCTTGAGGCGGAAGATCCCGAAAAGGATATTCAGCTTTATATCAACTCGCCCGGAGGTTCCGTTACCGCCGGATTTGCAATTTACGATACCATGCAGTACATCAAATGCGACGTTTCCACGATTTGCATCGGAATGGCTGCATCCATGGGAGCATTCCTTCTTTCCGGAGGCGCAAAAGGAAAGAGAATGGCTCTTCCCAATGCCGAAATCATGATTCACCAGCCCCTCGGCGGTGCTCAGGGTCAGGCTACAGAAATCGAAATTGCCGCTAAGCATATTCTTAACACAAAAGAAAGATTAAACCGAATTCTTGCCGAAAACTGTAATCAGCCTCTCGACGTTATCGCCAAAGATACCGATCGTGACAACTGGATGAGTGCAAAAGAAGCTATGGAATACGGTCTTATTGACAATGTGATTGCTTCCAGAGAAGAAAGCAAACAGGAGTAATATGGCAAACAAAAAAAATGATACGGACAAGAATAGCGTCAAAATAAGATGTTCTTTCTGCGGTCAGACACAGAGTCAGGTCGATCAGATGATTGCCGGCCCCGGAGGGATCTATATTTGCGACGAATGTATCGCAACCTGCAATGACATTTTAAAACTCCAGATAAAAGAGGGAATGGAAGAGGAAATGTTCGATTCGAAAGTATTTAAGACGAATCTTGACATCAATCTTTTGAAACCCAAGCAGATCAAGGAGTTTTTGGATGATTACGTTGTCGGACAGGATGAAGCGAAAATCGTTCTTTCCGTGGCTGTATACAACCATTACAAAAGAATCACATCGGGCGCGGAACTTGATGTTGAACTTCAAAAGAGCAATATCATAATGCTCGGACCCACCGGTTCGGGAAAAACCTACCTTGCGCAGACTCTTGCCAAGATTATCAACGTTCCTTTTGCAATCTGTGACGCGACAACGCTTACGGAGGCAGGATACGTGGGCGAAGACGTCGAAAACATCCTCTTAAAGCTTATTCAGGCTGCGGATTACGACGTCGCAAGAGCAGAGTACGGTATCGTTTATATTGACGAAATCGACAAGATTACCAAAAAAAGCGAGAATGTTTCGATTACCAGAGACGTTTCCGGCGAAGGCGTACAGCAGGCGCTTTTAAAGATTATCGAAGGCACAATGGCTTCGGTTCCCCCTCAGGGCGGAAGAAAACACCCCCAGCAGGAACTTATTCCCATTGATACCACGAATATTCTCTTTATCTGCGGCGGAGCTTTCGACGGTCTTGAAACGATTATTGAGCAGCGTCTCAACAAAAAGTCGATCGGATTCAATTCCCAGCTTGTCAAAAACAATATTCTGGAAAAGAGCAATCTTTTCAAAGAAGTTACCCCTCAGGACCTCGTAAAATTCGGACTTATTCCGGAATTTGTCGGTCGTGTGCCCATAAGTGTCGCACTTGACGGTCTTGACGAGGAAGCTTTGGTCAAAATCATCAAAGAACCCAAGAATTCGATGATTAAACAGTACACGGCATTGTTTAAAATCGATGATGTCAATCTTTTCTTTGACGATGATGCGATAATGGAAATAGCCAAAGAGGCATACGAGAGAAAGACCGGAGCCAGAGGTATCAGATCCATTATGGAAAAAGTAATGACCAAGGTAATGTACGAGATTCCTTCCGATGAAACGATTAAAGAATGTCGTATTACAAAAGATTCGATTTTGGGAATATCGGAACCCGAAGTTATAAGATAATCGATTTTACAGGGGCAAGAAATTGCCCCTTTTTTTCACACTTATCCGTCGTTTTGCTTTAGTATGGAGAAAAAGTCATGAAGATTAAAAACATAAATCTTGAAACCGTATGCGGCATAAGCAGCAGACTTCCGAACAACGTATTGCCGGAGTTTGCGTTTGCGGGAAAGAGCAATGTGGGAAAATCCTCGTTGATCAATGCTTTTATGAACAGAAAATCCTATGCGAGAATATCCTCGCAGCCCGGCAAAACGCAGACAATCAATTATTACAACATCAACAAAGAATTTTATCTTGTCGATCTTCCGGGCTACGGCTACGCGAAGGTTTCAGAGTCCGTAAAAGAGCAATGGGGAAAGATGATCGAAAGATATCTGAAAAAATCCCCGACGCTTAAAGCCGTATTTCTTTTGATCGATATAAGGCACGAACCCGGAGCAAACGATGTTCAAATGTACGAATGGATTATCGCCAACGGTTTCGATCCGATAATCATCGCCACAAAAGCCGACAAAATATCCAAAGGTGCCGTAAGCAAACAGGTTGCGCTCATAAATAAGACCCTTAAATGCGTCAAAGGTACCAAAATCATACCTTTTTCGGCGGAAGACAAAAGAGGACTTGAGGATATTTACCGGACCGTCGAAGATTATTTGAACGAGATATCCTCAAACAAAGAAGAGAGCTGATTATTCGCAAATTCAAAGAATCGCAGATAAATAAATTTTTTTACTTGACTTAGATATACAGTTTGGATATAATAGTCGTTGCGAGTTGAAAAACCGCATATCGGGGTGTGGCTCAGTTTGGCTAGAGCGCTGTCTTAGGGAGGCAGAGGTCGCAAGTTCAAATCTTGTCACTCCGATTTTTATTTTTACTGTTGTTTTACA
>JAGADU010000085.1 GCA_017613435.1 Lachnospiraceae bacterium
AGGACGGAACATTCGAAGTTCTTACAAAGAAGGAAGTTGCCAAACTTCAGAAAGAATGGGACAAACTTGAGAAGAACCTTGGCGGTATCAAGGAAATGACAAGAATTCCCGATGCTATCTTTGTAGTAGACCCCAAGAAGGAAAAGATTTGTGTTCAGGAAGCACATTCACTCGGCATTACTCTTATCGGTATCGCTGATACAAACTGCGATCCCGAAGATCTTGATTATGTAATTCCCGGTAACGACGATGCAATCCGTGCCGTTAAGCTTATCGTAGGCAAAATGGCTGACGCCATCATCGAAGCTAACCAGGGTGAAATTATGACAGATGTTGAAGCTGAATCCGCAGAAGCAGATGCAGAAGAAGCAGAAGCATAATTTCTAAAGTAAACAATTAACTTTAAATTAAAATCAGGAGGATAAATATATGGCAGCTATTACAGCAGGAATGGTTAAAGAATTAAGAGAAATGACCGGCGCAGGCATGATGGATTGCAAGAAAGCTCTTACGGAAGCTGACGGCAACATGGATGCAGCCGTAGATATACTTAAAAAATCCGGTGCGGCTAAGATGGAAAAGAAAGCCAGCAGAATCGCAGCAGAAGGTATTGCAAGAGTAGCTTGTGACAAGGGCGTTGCAGTTGTTGCTGAAGTTAACTCCGAAACCGACTTTGTTGCAAAGAATGAAGTATTCCAGAGTTTCGTACAGGAAGTGGCAGACAATGCACTTGCTTCCGGAAAGAACGGCGGCGCAAACGGCGAAGACGTTCAGGCTCTTCTTGACGGCGGTCTTCAGGAAGTATTCGCAGACAAGACTCTTAAAATCGGCGAGAAGCTTTCCTTCAGAAGATTCGAAAGAGTTACGGGTGACGAAGTTGCCACATATATTCACGGCGGCGGAAAGATCGGCGTACTTGTAGCTGCAAACGGTGCAAGCGGCGATGCTGTTAAGGAAGCTCTTACAAATGTTGCAATGCAGGTTGCTGCAATGAACCCCACATATATTTCAAGAAACGATATTTCCGCAGACGAACTTGCCAAGGAAAAAGATATCACACTTGAAAGCGCATTAAACGATCCTTTCACATTACCCAAGCCAATCCTCGGCAAATTGATTGACAAGGCCGTTAATGACAATATCTGGAGTGATGAAGACAAGGCAATCTACGAAGAGAAGAAGAGCAATATGCAGTATCTTCCCAACTTCCTTTCGGATGCCGCAAAAGCAGCACTTGCACAGATTGCTCTTGATGACAAGGCTAACATTTCTCAGGACAAGATTTTTGCAGGCCTCGTAGAAGGACGTATTTCAAAGCACTTAAAAGAAATCTGCCTTCTCGATCAGGTTTATGTTAAAGCCGAAGACGGCAAACAGAGCGTTTCCGCTTATCTTAAGAGCGTAGATGCAAATATCGTTATCTCCAAATTCGTTCGTTTCGAAGTAGGCGAAGGAATGGAAAAGAAGAACGAAGATTTCGCAGCGGAAGTTGCGGCTCAGATGAACGCATAATCAGAATTCTTTATAATAAAATGCCATGTTTTACGACATGGCATTTTTTATTTTGCAAATAAAACCGGACGGATTAAAAATCCGACTTCGCGCCGGAATATTTTATATTTTTACGGATAACATCAATATATTGTGGTCATGTTTTTCAGGTAAACAAATTTGGGAAAATTAGGTTTGAATACGCCTTTTTCTTGTGTTATCATTAATTTTGCACAAATTTGCATTTATGAATATTTTCATTAATATTTTTTATCTTTTTCAGGGAAACGTTATGGATTCTAATGATTCTGTTTTATACAACGAATTCAGAAAAAAACGTGTTAAGCTTTTTAAAAGGCTGATTCTTTTTGTGATTGGCTTTTTTATTGCTCTTCCCAATGTTTTAAGCATTTTTCTTATTATCTCCCTTCATAATACAAATTCATCCCTGGATAAACTTTCCAATGAATTAAATATTTTAAAGAATACAAGAACCGAATTGATTTCATCGGAAGAAAACAAAACGGTTTTACCCGAAGAAAACGAAATTGAAGAAGATTATGTTTTGAAAGTATTGCCCGATTCCAAAGAATACGAAGGTCAAAAAAGAGTTTATCTGACTTTTGACGACGGTCCGAGCAGGTATACAAACGAACTTTTGGATCTTTTAAACGAATACGATGTCAAAGCCACATTCTTTGTAATCGCACAGGACGGTTATGATGACGAATACAAAAGAATCATAAACGAAGGACATACACTCGGCATTCATTCGTACAAGCATGTATATTCCGATGTTTATTCGAACATTAGCGGCTTTAAAAACGACGTTGATTCAATTTATGATTACATCGAAAGCATTACCGGAGAGGCTCCGCTTTTTTACAGATTCCCGGGCGGAAGTTCAAATACGATTTTTAAAGGCGATAAAGATGATTTAATTGATTATCTTAACGATAAAAATCTTGTTTATTACGACTGGAATGTTACAAGCAAGGATGCAACAAACGGCGGACTTTCGAAGAGTCAGATTGCAAACAATGTTTTAAAAGGCATAGAAAGCAATTCCGAAGCTGTGGTACTTATGCATGATGCAAACGATAAACATTCGACTATAGAGGCTTTAAGAATCATATTCGAAAGCCTTAAAACAAGGGATGACGTTATTTTCCTTCCGATTACGGAATATACCGAACCCGTTCAGCATGTAATTAAAAAATCTGAAGAATAAATGGTGGTAAATATGGGCTTTTTTAACGACTTAAAAGAAGATCTTGCATCAGCCGTAAACGAACTTACGGACGAAAAAGCGGAAAGAGATGTTGCTTTGTCCAAAGAGCATTTAAAAGAAGAATACGGCAAAATCGAAAAGAAAGAAAAGAAGAACAAAAAAGAAAAGAAACCCAATTCTAATCTCGAGAGAGAGATTCAGAATATCTTAAACGGTATCGACGAAAACACGCCGATTGAAGATATTTCCGAATTCGAAGAAGAGAATGATGAAGAAACAATCGAGACCGAAGAAAACGTTGAAATAATCGATGAAGCCGAAGTAAGCAACGAAGAAGTTTACGTGGAAAACGAAGAGACCCAAAATGTTTCCTTCGCAAACGAAAACGAAACGCTTACGGTTATAGGTGTCGGAACAAGCATCAAAGGCGGCATTGAAGCCGAAGGAAGCGTTGAAATCGACGGCATAGTCGACGGAGACGTAAAGGCAGGCGGAGAACTTATAGTAAACGGTACGGTAATAGGTAATGTCGAAGGCCTTATTCTTTCTTTAAACGGCGGTAAAATCAAAGGAAATGCCAAAGCATATAACGGAATTTACATAAGCAACGATTCCGTATTGATCGGAGATATCGAATCTAACGAAGCCGAAATCGGCGGTGCCGTAAAAGGTAAAATAGATGTTAACGGTCCGGTTGTTCTTAAAACAGGCGCCAAAGTTTTGGGAGATATCGACTGCAAATGCGTACAGATCAATAACGGAGCCGTTATAGAAGGCAAATGTTCGCAAAAATATGCGGATATTTCTCCGAGCGCTTTCTTTGAAAATCTGTAAAAGGTTATACTTCAATAATATTCGATTAAGTATTATAATAATGGTATAAAACAAATCGAGGTAATTTCATGAGAATTCTACTTAAATTAAGCGGTGAAGCGTTAGCCGGCGAAAAGAAATTCGGCTTTGACGAAGAAACCGTAAAAAAGGTTGCCGTTCAGGTAAAAGAAATACACGAGAGAGGAACCGAAGTCGGAATCGTAATCGGCGGGGGAAATTTCTGGAGAGGCAGAACGAGCGAAAATATTGACAGAACAAAAGCCGATCAGATAGGAATGCTTGCAACCGTGATGAACTGTATTTACGTATCCGAAATATTCAGATCCGTCGGGCTCGAAACAAGCATTTTAACACCTTTTGAAGTAGGATCTTTTACCAAACTCTTTTCAAAAGACCGTGCAAACAAATATTTTAAAAGAGGAAACATAGTATTTTTTGCCGGGGGCTCGGGCCATCCCTATTTTTCAACCGATACTCCGACGGTACTTCGCGCGATTGAAGTTGATGCGGATGCGGTTCTTTTGGCCAAATCGATTGACGGAGTCTATTCCGACGATCCCGCTACGAATCCCGATGCCGTTAAATACGACGAAATCAGCATTGACGATGTAATCGCCAACAATCTTAAAGTTGTCGACATGACTGCATCGATTCTTGCAAGAGACAATAAAATGGAACTTTGGGTATTCCCTCTTAACGAAGAAAATTCCATCGTAAACACGCTTTACGGTGAATTCAAGGGAACCAAAATTACGGTAAACAAATAAATTTCAAAGATACAATAAATCTTTAAAGGGGGCTTTATGAAAGAACAACTTGTAAGCTATGACGAAAAAATGAAAAAAACCATCGAACATCTTTCTTCCGATTATCAGACAATTCGTGCGGGAAGAGCAAATCCCCATGTTTTGGACAAGGTTTTCGTTGATTATTACGGAACAATGACACCCATTCAGGGTGTGGGAAACATTTCCGTTCCCGAACCGAGAGTAATCCAGATTGCTCCCTGGGAGAAAAAGATTATCAAAGACATCGAAAAAGCCATCATGGCTTCGGATGTAGGAATTACACCCACCAACGACGGTACGGTTATCAGACTCGTTTTCCCCGAATTGACGGAGGAGAGACGTAAGGATCTCGTTAAGGATGTAAGAAAGAAAGGCGAGGAAGCAAAGGTTGCCATCAGAAATATAAGACGTGACGGCAATGATGCTTTCAAAAAGCTTTCGAAGACAGAGATTTCCGAAGACGAAATAAAGGATCTTCAGGACGAACTTCAGAAAATCACTGACAAATTCATTAAGGATATTGACGGACTTATTGAAGAAAAGGCTAAGGAAATCCTTACTGTTTAAAATTACGCACTTTTGTGCTATAATAATTCAGATATAAGCGTTCAATGTGATTGAACGCTTATAATTTATGTATGTGTTTTTTGCATATCTGACATTAATTTATTTATATTCTCAGAGGATTGATAAATGGATAATTTGAAAATTCCCAATCATGTTGCGGTAATCATGGACGGGAACGGAAGATGGGCCAAAAGCAAAGGACTTCCCAGAAAAATGGGTCATGTTCAGGGCGGCAAAAACGTAGAAGACATGCTCTATGTATGCGATGATTTGGGTATTAAATATTTTACCGTTTATGCTTTTTCGACCGAAAACTGGAAGAGAAGCGAAGAAGAAGTATCGGCTTTGATGACGCTTCTTCGTTCCTACCTTTCATCGGGTTTTAAAAAGGCCGCAAAAAACAATGTCCGTATAAGGATTATAGGCGACAGAACCCGCCTTGCACCGGATATCCAAAAACTTATCGAAGATCTCGAAGAAGATTCCAAAAACAATACCGGTTTGCAGTTTCAGATTGCCATAAATTACGGTTCGAGGGATGAAATAAGAAGAATGATGCAAAAAACAGCCGTTAAAATCAAAAACGGCGAACTAAATCCCGAAGACATCGACGAAAAATACATTTCGGACAATCTTGATACCAAGGACATTCCGGATCCGGATTTGCTTATAAGAACAAGCGGCGAAGAGAGAATTTCGAATTTTCTTTTATGGCAGATAGCTTACAGCGAATTCTATTTTACAAACTGCCATTGGCCGGATTTTGACAAGGATGAGCTTATAAAAGCCATTGAGGCTTACAATAAAAGAGACAGGCGTTTCGGGGACGCAAAATAACAGGAGATTACAAATGTTTTGGAAAAGACTATTAAGCGGGGCCGTTATACTTTTACTTACGATGGTATTCGGTCTTATGGGCGGACCGTTTCTTGCACTTGCGCTTGCGGTTTTGTCATCCGCGGCATTTCTTGAATATACAAAGGCCAGCAAAGTCAGAGAGGAAGGACACAGGATTAACGGAATCGAAGTAATCGGATTGATTACGATCATTCTTTATTATATTACTCTTTTGTTCTTTGAAGTTTTTACTTTCATGCCCCAGGAAGTGGTGGACTGGTTTTTTAATTCAAACGGGTTCTTTACCAATTACACCATAGTATTCCTCTGCATATTCATGTTCGGCGTGATATGCATTCTTTGCGCATATATTTTCTGTTATCCCAAATTCCATGTCAATCAGGTTGCGGGCGGTATTTTTGCACTTATTTACACATCTTTGATGATGTCGTTTATTTATTACACAAGGGAGACCGAAAACGGTATTTATCTCGTGTGGATTATATTCATAACTTCGTGGGTTTCCGATACATGCGCTTATTTTGTAGGCTCTGCTATCGGCAAACATAAAATGACGCCCAATCTATCTCCCAAAAAGAGCTGGGAGGGCGCGATAGGCGGAATAATCGGTTCCGGTATTGCCACTGCGGGCTTCGGACTCTTTTATATTCACAAATTAAACCTTTCGTTTTATTATATTCCGATTTTCGCTCTTATCGGATGCGTGGGTGCATTTGTTGCAATGTGCGGCGATCTGGTCGCTTCTGCCGTTAAAAGAAACAATAACGTAAAAGATTTCGGAAATGTGATTCCCGGACACGGCGGAGTATTGGACAGATTCGATTCCGTTCTTTTCACGGCACCCATGATTTATTTCTTTATTATTTTGTTTATCAATTAATTTCGGAGCAGAAGAAACATGAAAAACCTTGTGATTTTGGGCTCTACGGGTTCAATCGGAACTCAGACTCTTGAAATCGTAAAAGATAAAAAAGAAGATTTCTCGGTACTGGCTCTTGCAGCTTATTCAAATGTGGATTTGATGGAAAAACAGGTAAGGGAATTTTTACCGAAATTCGTCGTTTTATATGATAAAGATGCAGCCAAAGAATTGGAAATGAGACTTTCCGATATTTCTGCTTCGAACAATATTATGATTTTAACCGGAATGGACGGTCTTATTCATATTGCATCTCTGAAAGAATACGATATGCTTGTGGCCGCAATGGTCGGAATGATAGGAATTCTTCCTACTATTACCGCGGTAAAAGCCGGTAAAGACATCGCGCTTGCCAATAAAGAAACTCTTGTTACGGCCGGACATATCATCATTCCTTTGGCGAAAGAATACAATGTTAACATTTATCCTGTTGACAGCGAGCATTCTGCGATTTTTCAATGCCTTAAGGCTCAAAATTCCGCAATGGTCGATAAGATTTTGCTGACTGCTTCCGGCGGACCTTTTCTCGGCAGAAAATACGATGATTTAAAAGACGTTTCCCTGAATGATGCGCTCAATCATCCTAATTGGTCCATGGGAAAGAAGATTACGATTGATTCGGCATCGCTTGTCAACAAAGGTCTTGAAGTAATAGAAGCAAAATGGCTTTTTAACGTTGACATAGACGATGTTGAAGTAATTATTCATCCTCAAAGCATTATTCATTCCATGGTGCAGTTTAAAGACAATGCTGTTTTGGCACAGCTCGGACTTCCCGATATGAAGCTTCCGATTCAATATGCTTTGTATGAAGGCAGCCGCCGGCCCATGCCGGAGAGAAAGATTGATTTCTTCTCTTTATCCAAACTTGATTTTTTAAAACCCGATCATGATACATTCAGGGGTATAAAACTTGCCGTTGATTCTTATAACAGAGGATATGTTTATACAACCGTGTTTAATGCCGCCAATGAGATTGCAAACAGGTATTTCCAGGAAGGAAGAATCAAATTCCTTCAGATTTACGATATTATTGACGATGCATTGACACTTGATTTCGATTATTGTTCCACTCCCACACTCGATGAGATTTTAAATGTCGAAAAGGAAGTGGACGGTTATATTTCTTCAAAATATTAAGGAAATATTATGGACTTTTCTTTTCTTTGGACAATACTTTCTTTTATTATCATATTCAGCGTTATCGTTATCTGTCATGAAGGAGGCCATTACCTCGTGGCAAGGGCAAACGGTATAAGAGTTATTGAATTTACCGTAGGTCTCGGACCCAAGATTCTTCATTTCAAAAAAGGCGGTACCGAATATTCTTTGAGGGCTCTTCCTTTCGGAGGCGCCTGTATTTTTGAAAATCCCGACGAACTCGAGGGAGAGGAAGAAAAAAAACAAAACGAAGAAAAACTCACAAAGGATCTGGATGTCGATAAGAAAAACAGAGCTTTTAAAGAGGCTTCCGTTTTCGCAAGAATCATAACTGTATTCGCCGGTCCCTTCTTTAATGTCGTTTTGGGATATCTGCTTGCATTATTCGTGGTTTTCTTTTGCGGAGAAACCGGAACGCAGGTTTATGAAGTTTCCGATTCGCTTCCCGCCAAAGAAGCGGGAATTCAGTCCGGAGACATAATCACGAAAATAAACGGCGAGAGAGTTTATCTTTTTAACGAAATAAGACTGATTACTTTTATCGATGATTCGGAAACTTACGAAATCGAATTTAAAAGAGGGGACGAGCTTCATACGGTAACGCTTACTCCCTATCAGAACGGTTCGTCAAGACTTATCGGAATCACCGCAAGAAACGATATAGAATGCAATAATCTTTCCGTTTTCAAATATGCCTGGTATGAGGTAAGATACTGGCTTAAAGCCACATTTAAATCGCTCAGAATGCTCTTTACCGGCAAATTGTCCAAAGACGACCTTGCGGGACCCGTCGGCGTGGCTCAGGTTATCGATACGACGATTGACGAAACCAAGCAATACGGTTTGTTCAATGTCATCATCAATATGGTCAATATAGCGGTTTTGTTGAGCGTCAATCTCGGCATTATGAATCTTCTTCCTTTTCCCGCGCTTGACGGCGGAAGGCTCGTGTTTTTGTTTATCGAAGCAGTTATAGGAAAGCCTGTTCCGAGAAAAGCCGAAGCTTTCGTGCATATGGCGGGAATCATTGTTTTGTTGATATTGTCTGTATTCGTAATGGTCAATGATATTACGAAATTTTTCAGATAAAAACTTTTACAAAATTATTTTTTTATTTTCGTTAAAAGAAACGAAATGTGATTTTTTAAGCCGTGTTATGTAAATCTGTACGGACAATTGTACATATGAAAGGTTTATAATATGCAAAGAAAAAAGACCAGAGAAATTAAAATCGGCAATGCCGTAATCGGAAACGGCAATCCGATTCTTATACAGTCCATGACAAATATTCCGACCGAAGATACCGATGGGAATGTGGAACAGATCCTTGCTCTCGAAAAAGCGGGCTGTGAAATCATAAGACTGACGGTTCCGACAATCGAAGCCGCAAAATCTTTTAAAGAAATAAAAAAGAGAGTGCATATACCCTGTGTTGCGGATATTCATTTTGATTACAAAATGGCAATAGCTGCGATGGAAAACGGAGCCGATAAAATAAGAATCAATCCCGGAAACATTGGAGGAAGGGAAAATCTTTCGAAAGTCGTTTCCGTTGCAAAAGAAAGAAATATTCCCATAAGAGTCGGCGTAAATTCCGGTTCTCTTGAGAAAGAACTTGTCGCAAAATACAAAGGCGTTACGGCCAAAGGACTTGTTGAATCCGCGCTCGATAAAGTCAGAATGATAGAAGAAGAAGGATACGAAAATATTGTCGTAAGTATCAAGTCTTCGAATGTTTTGATGTGTGTGGAAGCTTATGAGCTTGTAAGCGAATCGTGCGATTATCCGCTTCATGTCGGTATTACCGAAGCAGGAACGATATATGCGGGTAATATCAAATCGTCTGTCGGTCTCGGAATCCTTTTGCATGAAGGAATAGGAGATACGATCAGAGTTTCCTTAACCGGAGATCCGCTCGAAGAAATCAAATCCGCCAAGACGATTTTACGTTCTTTGGGATTAAGAAACGAAGGCATTGAAGTCATTTCCTGCCCGACATGCGGCAGAACAAAAATCGATTTGATCTCTCTTGCCAATAAAGTAGAGGAAATGGTTAAGGATTATCCTTTGAACATTAAAGTTGCCGTTATGGGTTGCGCGGTTAACGGACCCGGAGAAGCCAAAGAAGCCGATATAGGAATTGCAGGCGGCATTAACGAAGGTCTTCTTATCAAAAAGGGCGAAATCGTAAAGAAATTGCCCCAAAACGAACTGCTTTCTGCTTTAAAATACGAACTTGACCATTGGAATTAGGAGTTTTTATGGATAACCTGTTTTTGGAAGTTTTTCCGGAAATAAAACTTGATTCAAAAGTAAACGAAATCGCTTCGAAGGCGGTTGTTTTGAAGATTTCCAAAAGCAGCAATTCCAAAGAAGTCCGCATCCTTCTTGAATCCAAATATCTTATTTCTCACAAAAATATCGAAAAGATGGCAAAAGCGCTTTCCAAATCCTATTTCACGGATTCTACGCTTGTTGAAATATTGCCTAAATTCGTTTTGTCCACACAATACAATTTACAAAATTTATGGGACGAATATTCCGATACGGTTCTTTACGAAATCAAAAAGAAATCGCCCCTTTTATATACCATGCTTTCAAGAAGCGATATTTCTTTCGAATCCCCGAATGATATGTATGTTTACATCGAAGAGGGAATGATATCGCAGGTTCACGCTTCGAGACTGTTAAAAGCGTTAAACACGCTTCTTTTGATGCGCTGCAATATCGAAGGAAACATTCAGATTGATTACAAAGCTTCTTCGACTCATGAAATAAAAGAAGAATTCGATCATGAAGTAGACATGATTATTCAAAATTATACAAAAAAACATGCTCCTGCCGTTGTTGACGATGATGAGGAAATGCTTGGAGAAATAAAAGAAAACAATATTTCCAAGAAAGCATCCGAAAAGGAAGAAGCAAAGAAAGAAAAAGAAGAAATAAGCAAAGATAAAGAATCGCTTTCCTCGGGAAGGAGCGAAGCGAATCCGGCCAAACCTTCACAAAGCGGATTCCAAAAGGGCGGTTCATCTTTTTCTTCGCAAAGAAACAACGGCGGATATACAAGGAAATTCATCAAATCCGACAAACCGGGTGTTTTATACCAGGATTCGGTTGACGGTCCTTTTACGGATTTGTGTGATATAAGAAGCGAGATTGAAGGCGTTTGCGTCAAGGGAAAGATTTTCTCTTTTGAAGATAAGGAATTAAAGAACGAACGTCATATGCTTTTGTTTGATATGTATGACGGTACGGATTCGATAAGCGCCAAACTCATGCTTTATCCCGAATTTTACGATCAGGGCAAAAATATGCTCAAAAACGGTATGGAAATAGCCGTTAAGGGCAGCGTTACGATGGATAAATATGACAATAACGAACTTGTATTGTCAAGAATTACCGGTATTGAAACCGCAAGCATAAAAAAAACCACAAGACTTGACACTTCTCTTAAGAAAAGAGTCGAACTTCACTGCCATACGAGATTTTCGGAAATGGACGGCGTTTCCAAAGAAGATGATCTGGTTAAAACCGTTGCGTCATGGGGGTGGAATGCTCTTGCCGTAACCGATCACGGAATTGTTCAGGCGCTTCCCAAGGTCGATCATATTTTAAGAAACAAAAAAGATTATCCTGAAAAACCTTTCAAACTTATTTGCGGAATGGAAGGTTATCTTGTCGATGATGATTTTGACGCCGCGGTGAATGTCAAAGATCAGACTCTGGCGGATTCTTTTGTTGTTTTTGACATCGAAACAACCGGCCTTTCTCCTTACAAACACAAAATTATCGAAATCGGTGCAGTAAAGATAGTAAACGGTGCGAGAAAGGATTCATTTTCGACTTTCGTCAATCCTCATTCACCGATTCCTTTTGAAGTTGAACAATTGACGGGAATTCACGAAAACATGGTTTGCGATGCCCCCGATATTACCGAAGTTTTGCCTAAATTCCTCGAATTTTGCGAAGGATGTTCTTTGGTTGCGCACAATGCGAAATTTGATGTTACGTTTATTCATGAAAACTGCAAAAGACTGAATCTCCCCTTTGATTTCACCTGTGTGGACACATTGGTTATCGCAAGAGCAATGATGAAGGATTCTTCAAAATTCACACTCGATGCGATTGCGCATAAACTCAAAATCAAACTCGAAAACCATCACAGAGCCGTTGACGATGCCGACTGTACAGCAAAGATTTTCCAGTCTTTTGTTTCGATGCTTTTGTCGCAAAAGGTTTTATCCTTAAAGGAATTAAACGAATACGTCAAAAATTCGCCCGATTCCATACGAAAGATGAGACCTTACCATATTTCCATTCTTGTAAAGAATGAAACGGGACGCATCAATTTAAACAGACTCGTTTCCGAATCGCATATAAATTATTACAACAAATCACCTAAGATTCCGAGATCTCTTCTTATCAAATACAGAGAAGGACTGATTCTCGGCTCCGCATGCGAAGCGGGCGAACTTGTCGAAGCGATTCTTGAAGAAAAATCCGAAGAAGTGCTTTCGCATATTGTCGATTTTTACGATTATCTGGAAGTAATGCCGATTGCAAACAACGAATTCATGAAATATTCGCAAAAGAGCATGCACCGAAATATTCAGACCGATGAAGATTTAAGGGATATTAACAGAAAAATCATAAAACTCGGAGAGCAATTCAACAAACCCGTTTGCGCTACCGGAGACTCTCATTTCATCAACCCCGAAGACGAGATTTACAGGGCTATTGTTCATATGAACAAATTCAACAAGAAGTCTGTTAAGAGAGAAGATATAGAAGAATCACGTGATGACGAAAAATCCATAAATCTTTCAAAGATCGAAAAAGAACTCGAGGAAAAACAGCCTCCTTTGTATTTAAGAACAACTTCCGAAATGCTTGAAGAATTCGATTATCTCGGAGCACCCAAGGCCGAAGAAATAGTTATCACGAATACAAACATGATCGCGGACATGTGTGATGATTTAAGTCCCACTTCCAACGAAAAATGCCCTCCCGAACTTGAAAATTCGGAAGAAAATTTAAGAAATTGCTGCTATGAAACCGCAAAAAAGATTTACGGAGAGAAACTGCCGAAAGAAGTTGAAGACCGTCTTGAAACAGAACTTAAAGGTATTATTGATAACGGATATGCGGTTCTTTATATGATTGCGAGAAATCTTGTCAAAAAATCCGAAGAAGACGGATATCTTGTGGGATCCAGAGGCTCGGTAGGTTCGTCCTTTGTAGCCACGATGTCCGGAATTACCGAAGTTAATCCGCTTCATGCACATTATTATTGCAAAAAATGCCATTATTCGGATTTTGATTCGGATTTAATCAAAAGTTTTGCATGTATGTCGGGTTACGATTTGCCTGATAAAGACTGTCCGGTCTGCGGTGAAAAATTGACCAAATCGGGATTTGACATTCCTTTCCAGACATTCCTCGGTTTCTCGGGAGACAAGGAGCCCGATATCGATTTGAATTTTTCGGGCGAATATCAGGGAAAAGCGCACAGATATACCGAAGTATTATTCGGCAAGGGTCATACTTTCCATGCGGGTACCATGTCCGGTATTGCTGATAAAATGAGCATTGCATATGTTCATGATTATTACGAAGCAAAGGGCATACATAAAAGGAATTGTGAAATCGCAAGAATAGCAAAAGGCGTTGAAGGCGTAAGAAAAACGACCGGTCAGCACCCGGGCGGTATCGTTGTTTTGCCCCATGGAAGGGAAATATACGAATTTACGGCGATTCAAAAACCCGCAAACGATATAAATACCGATGTTATTACCACTCATTACGAGTACCATGACATAGACAAAAACCTTTTAAAACTTGATATTTTGGGCCATGTCGACCCGACGATGATGAAATTCCTCGAAGATTTGACAGGCACCAACTGTCGTGAGATACCGCTTGACGATAAGAGAGTAATGAGCATTTTCCAGACTACCACCGAACTCGGTTATCAGCCCAATGATATAGAAGGTCTTGTTTTGGGTTGCCTCGGAATTCCTGAATTCGGTACAAGAAATACAATGAATGTTTTGCTTAAGACCAAACCTCAGACATTCACCGACCTTATCAGAATTTCGGGACTTACGCACGGTACCAATGTTTGGGATAAAAACGCCGAGACTCTTATCGACGAAGGCAAAGCCGATATTACGGGCGTTATTTCAACACGTGACGATATCATGGTATATCTGATGAGCATGGGACTTGAGGGCGCTCAGGCTTTCCCCATAATGGAAAAAGTTCGTAAAGGAAAAGGACTCGAAGAAAAAGACGAGGAACTTATGAGGGAACACAATGTACCCGAATGGTATATCTGGTCCTGCAAGCGCATCAAATACATGTTCCCCAAAGCTCATGCCGCCGCCTATGTTACCATGGGCTGGAGAGTAGGATATTATAAGGTATATTATCCGCTGGCATATTATGCCGCATATTTTTCCATAAGAGCTACGAAATTTTCTTACGAGACAATGTGTAACGGCTTATCTTTCTTAAGACAGAATATGCAGTTTTTATCAAGTCTTCCCAAGATGTCCAAATCTGAGGAAGATACGCTCGATGATATGAGACTTGTAGAAGAATTCTATGTTCGCGGATTTGAATTTGTTCCGATTGATTTAAAGATTGTTAAGCCGGATAAATTCCAAATTGTAGACGGGAAACTCATGCCCTCGCTTAAGAGTATTGAAGGTATTGCGGATACCGCGGCGAAAAACATCGTCGAAGGCTGCAAGGACAATGTCTTTACTTCCCAGGCGGACCTTAAGAAGAAATGCAAGATCGGAGATTCGGTTGCGGATAAACTCGTATCGTTAGGTATTATAAAAGATTTGCCCAAATCCGATCAGTTAAGTATTTTTGATATATAAAAGAAAGTTATATGTACTTATATAAAATTCTTATTATATGAATTATTTTCGAATGTAAAATGCTTATCAAATGAATTAGGTTAGTATATTAAATGCTTATTATATGATTTTATTTTTCTTTTATGTATATAATATGACCCTCTAATATCAATATTTAATACATTGAGTACTGCGTTTATATTTGATATAATTCTATAAAACAAAACATAATACTATTTTAAGGAGGAATTCAACATGGCACCAAACGTTGGAACACTTGTATGTGTTATCGCTGTTGCTTTACTGATAGTCGGAATTTTTATTGCAATCATCATAGCTTCCGGCTACGTTAAAGCTCCCCCTGATACAGCATACATTATTTCGGGTTTTAAGAGAGAGCCCAAGGTATTAATCGGTAGGGCGGGAATCAAATTACCTTTCCTCGAAAGAAAGGATATGCTTCTCGTAAAACAGATGTCAATTGACATCAAAACCAACGGTTACATACCCACGCTCGACTTCATCGGTGTAGATATTGACGCCATTGCCAAAGTTCGTATTATGACGGACGAAAAAGGTATCAAGCTTGCGATGAAGAACTTCCTTAACATGAACGAGAAACAGATTGCCGAAGCGCTTACCGATTCCCTTCAGGGTAATATGCGTGAGATTATCGGTACCGTTTCACTTAAGGAACTCTGTAACGACCGTAAAAAATTCGGTGATGAAGTTCAGACAAAAGCTCAGATCGACATGAATAACCTCGGTATCGAGATTATTTCATGTAACATTCAGAGAATCGAAGACAAGAACGACCTTATCAATGCCCTTGGTCAGGATAACATGTCCCAGATTCAAAAGAGTGCTTCGATTGCAAGAGCACAGGCTGAAAAAGACGTGGCTATCGAGCAGGCTAAAGCTAAACAGCTTGCAAACGAAGCAAACGTTAACGCAGAGACCGATATCGCAGAAAGAAATAACCAGCTCGCCATTAAGCAGGCCGAACTTAATAGAGAAGCCGATATTAAGAAGGCTGAAGCTGATGCTGCTTACCGTATTCAGGAAGAGGAACAGCGTAAATCCATCGAAGTCGCTTCCGCTAACGCAGACATTGCAAAACAGGAAAGAGAGATCGAACTTAAGCAGAAAGAAGCTTCCGTTAAGGAACAGGAACTTTCCGCTTCAATCAGAAAGAAAGCCGATGCTGACAAATACGAAGCTCAGCAGATGGCAGACGTTGAACTCTACCGTAAGAAACAGGAAGCTGAAGCTATGCGTGCTCAGGCTGATGCAGCCAAATATGCCGCTGAACAGGAAGCTGAAGCTATTAAGGTAAAAGGTATTGCCGAAGCTGAAGCAATCAGAGCCAAAGCTATCGCTGAAGCAGAAGGTATTGAAAAGAAAGCTCTTGCTCAGGCAAAGATGAAAGAAGCTTCAATCCTCGAAATGTACTTCGCGGTTCTTCCTCAAATCGCAGAGAATGTTGCAAAACCTCTCTCAAGCGTAGACAGAATCACAATGTACGGCGAAGGAAATTCCGCAAAGATGGTTTCCGATATCGTTAATTCCACAACTCAGATTTCCGAAGGACTTACACAGGGTCTCGGAATCGATATCAAGACACTTTTATCCGGAGCACTCGGCGGAGCGGCTTATTCTGCAGCTTCAAACCTTAAGGCTAACGGCAATGCAGAAGATGCAAATGCTAAAACAGATGATTACAAGGAAGTTGAAACAGAAGAGTAATCTTCTTTCAACCTGAGTAATTAAAATAAACAAATAAACGGGATCTCGAAAGAGGTCCCGTAATTTTTTTGTTAACGAATATTTCCTGATTTTACAAAACTTGACAGTCAAAATTGTTACGGTTTAGAATAATTATTGTTTAAGATAAATTAAATATATAAATTATTATTGTAGGAGTATAAATTTCGATGAAGAAAATCGGAAAGAAGTATGAAAAACGCGGATTTACGCTTGTTGAGCTTATTGTCGTATTGGTTATACTTGCTGTGCTTGCCGCTATATTAATCCCTGCTTTGCTTGGTTATATAGACAGAGCTAAAGAAAAAAAGGATATTTTAAATGCGAAAAACTGCATGACGGCTACTCAGGCAAAACTGACTAAAATGTATGCTAACAGGTCTGCTTCGGATACAAGTGCTATAAACGGAACCAAAACGCCGGGAGATCATGGCGACATGTGGTTAAAAGGCTCTGATTTTTCTAAAACGGTTTTTGAAACAGCAGATGATTTACCCTATATGTATATAGTCGGTCTCGGGGATTATAATTATTATAAAGATTCTGATGTTCATAAGGCTTATACTTGTTATTTTGCCGTTTATTGGGGCAAGCAGGAAGATGATCCGATATTTTTTAACGGTTCAAGGTGGTTGAAGGAATACCCATGGGCAGTAGACGGTCAAAATAATTTCACCGTTAACGGTACAACTACTCAACTTCAGTTTTATGTTCTCTCATCGCCTAGTAACAATTTATACGATACCTGGAAAACATTGCAAAACAAGGTTAAGGAGAGAGTTAAGAAAAATTAAAATGGCTTTTTATATATACGAAAACGGACCTTCGACAGAAGGCCCGTTTTTATAATGCTTTTTGATGTTAATGGATAAACAAC
>JAGADU010000086.1 GCA_017613435.1 Lachnospiraceae bacterium
ATCGTCGATTTCGTCGGGCTCGTTCAAGAACTCTTCTATTTCTTCTTCGGTTATTTCAAACTCTTCGGTATCTGTTTCCAAAACGGAAGCATCTTCGTTTTGTGTATCGGTGGCGTTTTCTTCGGTTTTGTTTTCTTTCTTGTCTTTTTTCGACAATTTATCCGAAAGGCTTTCCAAGAATTCGATCAATTCGGGAATTTCTTTGTCGAAAATCTTAATACCGAGAATCCTTAGAGATGCGTATCCCATTTTTTCGCGGTAATAAATCTTTAGTCTTAACGCCGAAAGGAAAAAACTCAGAAGAAAAAATCCGTATAAAGTTTCCTTGTTAGAACCGCCGATTCTGTATCTTATAGGTACAAAAAGAATTACACATATAATAATAAGCGCCAAAAGAATAATCGCGGCCAAAACTATTCCGATAACGGCTAAAACTTTAAACATACATTTTGCCTCCGGAAATCTTTAATAGTTTTGGCTTTTCGGAATCTTCGCCGATTGAGGGTAAAGTCGCAAGATAAGCGATATAATCCAGATTACCGACTTTAATCATACAGTTTTCTATCATATGACAGGTAAGATCCCTTGCGGAATCGTAATCCTTGGCAAGCCCTACAATCAAAGGCGGATTCTCTTTGTAATGTCTTTGAAGAAGAAACATCCATTCGTTAAATTCAAGTTTCGATGTGTATTCGTTCAAATTGATCACAAAAAAAGTATCCGTGATTAACTTCTTCCTCTTGTCCATATTCTCTTTTATTTTGTCGAAATTATCAAAAGCATAATCATCGACATAAATATAATCCGAGAAATTCATAACTTCCTTACAAAAAAGAAACGAATAGCAAGCTATTCGTTTCAAAAAATTATATTTTTTCGATAATTTTTAAAATGTTGTCTCTTTCAAACGGTTTGGTTACAAATTCGCTTGCGCCGTTTTTAATGGCTTCAACCATTTTATTCTGTTGTCCGGCCGCCGTAATCATAATTACTTTCGCGTCCTTGTTGCATTCTTTAATTTTGCTTAAAGCTTCAAGGCCGTCCATAACAGGCATTGTAATATCCAAAGTTGTGATTTCGGGATTAAGTTCCTTGAATTTTTCAACTCCCTCAAATCCGTTTTCAGCTTCCCCTATTACTTCATGTCCAGATTCCTCGAGAAGACCTCTCAAAATTTTTCTGGAGGTTCTTGAATCATCCACAATCAAAATTTTTGCCATCGTCCATTTCCTCCTTATTTACCTATAAATTCACCGAATGTAGAAATTATGTTTACTTTGACACCCTTAATATAAACAGGTAAAACAAGGAGTTTTCCGTTGAATTTGCATCCCGAAGCGCTATATTCGGGCGGCAGCATGTCAATCATAAATTCGGAATTCATCTTTGTGGCATATAATCCGTTTACACAGTTAACAAATTCAGCAACAGCATCGAGCGAATCTTCGTCAACCACGTCAAATTCATCTCCCGCAAAAGGCTCTGCAAGTGTCAGGATGTTCTTTCCTTCGCCTGCGATACAAAGTGTTGCCTTATTGTCGCCTTCAAGACTCTGGAGTGCGAAATTCTCAACATCAAGAAAATCCGTAAAACAGCCTTTGTCCACATAAATATCGGAATCGATAAGTCTTATGACGGATCTGATGCAGATAAGTATATGTTCAAGCTGGTATCCGATAACATTCTGCGGAAGGAATAAAGGAATAATTCTGTCCGAATCTCCGCTCTTTAAAGCTTCCATATCGGTAAGAGTGAATCCGCATTCGTTCTGGTATCCGGATAAAGCCTTTTCGATGGAATCCATATCCATAAAATCATTGTCTACAATGGATTGTACAAAAGAAAGATACTGATTTCCCTGGAGACCGAGGAGCCTGGAAACCTGTTCCTCCGTAAGATAACCTTTTTCGATGGAAATATCTCCGAATCTTTTGTCTACGATAGCCTGTAATCTGTTGACTTCGTCAGACTGCTGTGTGGTCATGAGTTTCTCGCTTACGGCTATAAGTCCGAGTTTTACCCTTACCTTCTGCATCGTTTCGTAAACCGTCGAAAGCTGAGCTTCGGTAAGCATACCTTCTTTAAGCAAATAAGCGCCAAATAAACGACTTATCATAATAACCTCCCAAAGTTATTCTCATATAGCAGAATTATACTATAAATCGGGCAAAAATGGAAGAATAAACTATAAAATACCGTTCTTAAAATGATACGCGGTATAATCGTATCCGACATTGTTTTTGAAACTATCAAAAACTTCGGTTAAATCATCCGTAATTTTGTACATCTCTTCGATATTTTCGTCCGTGAAAACAAACAGGAATTTATTTATTCCGAGATTTTTTAATTTGTCATAATATTTGTGAAGAGATGTTGCTTTGGAATTGTAAATCACATTAAAGCAAAGCGAATCGTCACATATGGCATACAATTTAAAATCAGTTCCGGTTCTGTCTTTCAAATCAACAAAAGAATATTTATCGGATTGATTTTTCTTTGAGCATCTGTCGCAGTTTTTCAATACGCAATTTGCGGTAATCATCAAAGCAGCCCTTCCGTAAAAGATAACGGAAAAATGCTCTTTTTCAAAAGAAGGATAATTTGCGAGCGAAAGTTCCGCAGGGTTTGTCAAAACATCAAAGTTATTTTGATTGAATGCGGCCGACAGATCGTTATAGGAATAAATATTTTGATCGGATAATATTTCTTTATCGAAATTCATAGATTTTATAAGGTAAAGAGCATCGTACTGATTGACGTACAATCCTTTTATATTTTTATTATCCTTGGCAAAATTTATCGTCTTTTTGAAATATTCTTCATTCAAAGAACGCAAAACAGGCGGCAATTCGATATAAATATCCTTAGATACATGCGATAACGTATTTAAAAATCCCGAATTTTCGATTATTTCCTTTGAAACAACAGCCGAATCGAAAAAAGAGGAATTCAAAACAAATTCAAATTGATCGAATTTTTTAACAAAAGCTCTTTTGAACGGTTTCTGACTGCTGCATTTTACGTTAAAATCCAAAAGCGATTTGATTTCTTTTAAATCTGGTTTCCCGATTTCTTTTAAAGCTTTATCGGAATTATCCGTAATATCGCAAGATCCGAAATTTTGTATTTCTTTAAAATCCCCGTCAAAATCGAATTTGTTGCAATCCTTTTTGCGCTGATTTTTATATAATAGAATGTTTTCTTCAAGTTTTTCGATTGCTTCTCTTCTTAAAGATTTAATCAATCCGACGGGAACAAAACCGTCATCGATTTTTATATCGCATTTTTCGCATACGAAAAAAGTATTTCCGAGTTTAACAAGCTGATTTTTTATTTCCTCTTCACCGGAAGGCAGTTTTTCGGCCTTTTGAACAATCTGTAGGGATTGCGCAACAGATGAAATCAAGTGATTGTCATGTAAAAAAGCCTTCAGTTCGGCTTTGTTTTGACTTAAAGCTTCGAATTCGAAATCAACCTTAATCCTAACGGGATTTTCTATATATTTTTCAACGATTTTCTTTTCTGATTCCTCGTCAACTTTCGCATATGCGCCCTTTTCGAAGGTAATCATTTTTTTTGAATTGACTCTCTCGTAATAACCTCTGCCGGTGGAAGTTCTTGAATAAAGGATTTTAAGCAAATCCGAATCTTCTTTTGAAATCACAGGGGAAACGCCCGGATTTTCAAGGCAAAAATCAATATATTTTCTGTATATTCCGGTAACGCCCGCAGAATAAGAAGGGCTTTTAAGACGACCTTCGATTTTAAAAGAATATATATTTGCATCGATAAGTTTATCGATTATTTCAAGCGTGTTCATATCGGATAGGGACAGATAATAAGCTTCCTTTCCGTTCACTTTGTACGGCTGCCTGCAGGGTCCTTTGCAGCGCCCCCTGTTTCCGGAATTACCGCCGAGAAACGACGAAAAAAGACACATTCCGGAATACGAATAACACATTGCGCCGTGAATAAAACATTCTGTTTCGATGCCTTTTTCGGTAATCTTTTTAATCTCATCCAGCGTAAGTTCTCTTGCAAGGACTATTCTTTTCGCCCCGAGATTCTTATAAAATTCGGCACCGTAAAGGCTTGTAACCGCCGCCTGCGTGGAAACGTGAATATCAAGATCTTTGAATACTTCCCTGATATATAAAAATACTCCGATATCCTGAACTATCACGCCGTCCAATCCGTTAATGTAAAAGGGATATAAAAAATCATAAAGCTTTTCCAATTCATCGTTTTTGGTAAGCGTATTAACGGTAAGATATACTTTTCTGTCGGATAAATGCGCATATTTGATGGCTTTGATCAGCTCATCGGTCTCAAAATTGACGGCGCTCGCTCTCGCACCGTACATATTTCCCGCAAGATAAACCGCATCCGCGCCGGCATTTATCGCACCCAAAAATGAATTGTATTCGCCCGCAGGGCTTAATAATTCAACCATAAAACCACTCTTTTAATAAAATAAAGGATTCGTATTGCCGAATCCTTTTAACAATTATTTTTTCAATTCGCCTTCGAGTCTGGCTATCTGAATTTCTCTTTCGTTAAGTTCGCTCTTCGCATTGTCGAGCTTAATCTGTGTGGATATCAGTTCATGCTTTATATTGCATAAATCATCGTCTTTGGAACGAACTTCGTCTTCAAGAAGGGAAATCTTGTTTTTGGCTTTAAAATAATCATCAGCCATATTAAGAAGCAAAAGGAGGTTCTGATACTGACCGTTTAATCTTTTATAAGCATCTTCGCCTTCAAAATCGCTTATTTTCGAATTAATGTATGAAGCAACTTTTTGTAAATATTCCTCAGATTCATAACCGGAAATGTAATATACTTTTCCGCCTATTATAACTTCTATTTCACTTTTTCCGGTCATAACCATACCCCACCAGCAATTATAAAAAAAGTATACAAAATAAATTATTGCTTTTCAAGCCCCAAATGCGCGAAGGAGGCATCGGTTGCGATTCTTCCTTTGGGAGTTCTTTGAATAAAGCCAAGCTGTAAAAGATAAGGTTCGTAAACGTCTTCGATCGTTTCCGTTTCTTCCGATAACGAAGCAGAGAGAGTCTCAACACCGACAGGTCCGCCGTTGAATCTTTCGATAATCGTTTCAAGGTATTTACGGTCTATCGCATCAAGGCCGAATTTATCGATATCAAGCATATCGAGCGACTCATCCGTTATCGCTTTGGTTATAATACCGTTGTTTGCGACTATTGCATAATCTCTTACTCTTTTTAAAAGTCTGTTTGCGATACGGGGCGTCCCTCTCGATCTTCTTGCAAGTTCGCATGCCGAATCAAGGTCGAGTGAAGTATCGAGCCTTTGAGCCGATTTCATGACGATTCCCGATAATTCTTCAATTGTATAATATTCAAGTTTATGAATTTCACCGAATCTGTCTCTTAGAGGCGCGGTAAGCATGCCGACTCTCGTTGTTGCTCCGATAAGAGTGAATTTCGGGAGTTTCATTCTTACGCTTTTGGCGGCCGGACCTTTGCCGATCATAATGTCGATGCAAAAATCTTCCATCGCTGAATACAAAACTTCTTCCACGACTCTGTTAAGACGATGAATTTCATCGATAAATAGAATGTCTCCGGCTTTTAATCCGTTAAGAATCGCGGCAATATCTCCGGGCTTTTCAATTGCGGGTCCGGAAGAAATCTTTATATTAACTCCCATTTCGTTTGCAAGAATCTGGGCCAGTGTCGTTTTGCCGAGTCCGGGAGGTCCGTATAAAAGAATATGATCCAAAGGTTCGTTTCGCAATTTTGCGGCTTTTATCGAAATACCGAGGGAAGTCTTAATCTTCTCCTGTCCCAAATATTCCGAAAGCCTTAACGGTCTTAAACCTTTTTCAATCAAAACATCTTCTTTTGTAAGTTTGGTTTCTATCGTTCTGCTCATAAAATATCCAATATATACATAAAATAAATTATTAAGTTAAGACCATTATATAAAAGAAAATAACAAGGCATAAAATTATTACGGCTACACCGACAAACATAAAAAGAATCCCGAGTAACAATAAAAGAATGCCTGCAATTTTGTTGCCTTCCATCAGTCTGTGCGAGAAAAATATCGCAAGTCCTCCGAAGAAAAGACCGATTAAACATATGAAAAAAGCAAAAATCAAGCCGACAAAAAGTGCAATGCCCATAAAATCTCCCAAAATCAATTATCAAAAAACATAAGCGCTTTAGATAATAAATCAGATAAATCGCTGTATTCTTCGACTTTCTTTACCGCAATCTGAGCATCCTTTTTCTTAAATCCCAAGGAAACAAGAGCATCGATGCATTCGTTTATCGTCTCATCGTCTTTAATTTCTTTTTCGTATTCCACCTCATCCGTCGAGAATGCCGAAACTTTGTCTTTTAAATCGATAATAATCTTTTCGGCGGATTTTGCTCCGAGCCCGGGTGCTTTTGAAATGGCCTTCGAATCTTTGTTTGCGATGAGATTAACCAATTCTCCCACATTAAAATACGAAAGCACATTCATTCCAAGCTTCGGTCCGATAGAATTGACACCGATTAAAAGTTTAAAGAAATCGAGTTCTTCGGTTGTAAGAAATCCGTATAAAGATATATCGTCCTCTTTTACGGCCGTATATGTATAAAGTTTAATTTCATCGTTTTCAAGAAGCAAATCATTATATGTTTTGTCAGAAATATTAACGATATAACCGACATTTCCGGTATCGATGCATACGAAACCCGGTTTGATATAATCAATTGTTCCTCTGATAAAACCGTACATAGAATCCTCTTTAATTTTTGTTAATGTTTTTAATTCTGTCTTTTAACAAAATAACAAGATATCCGTTAATCGAACCCGTCAATATGCAAAATAACAAAGTAAGGGGCAGATAATACATTATACCGAATGATTTTAAAATAAACGAAGCCAGAATAAACTGTCCCAAATTATGAAATACGGCTCCGAATAAAGAAACACCGACGGGAGAAAATTTATTGCTCTTTTTAATTATGATTTCGATTGTAAGCGCCAATACGGCGCCGCTTAAAGCATAAAAAAACGAAAAAAGGGATCCGAATAAAACCGCAGCCAATACAATTCTTAAAAAATCAACAATCACAGCCTCTTTAAAGCCGTATAAATACATGACAAGAAGAATGGCAAAATTCGCAAGTCCGAGTTTGAAACCCGGTATCGGCACAATATTCGGAATCAGGGTTTCAAGGAAGGATACAACCAATGCAACGGCCGTGAACAATCCGAGAAACGTTATTTTTTTAGCTTTCATAACAAATCTTATCGGGAAAATGCGTCATATTCTTCATTGTCGGAAATGACGGTTATTTCAAAATGATGCGGAAGGCAAATAATCGATTCGTTGTTTCTTTTAACAAAGCCTTTGTTTATACAATCATGATTCGGGCAGTCGGCTTCGATTATTCCGATTTTGCCGTCTTTGACTTCGATGATGTTGTAACCGTATTCGGTCTCGAATCTTATGGTATCGTCCTTATTTAAATCTATAATCCGCTTTTGTACGCCGTCAACCTTGACAAGAGCATAGTTTCCTTCGCGATTGAACAAAAAGAGTACAATCAGAGGGATCGATATTAATGCAATTATAATTATCAACAAAAAATCATTCTTTTTCATTCAAATCGATTATTTGCACTTTTTCATCGCAAGAGTGCCCGTACGGGACAATTCGGTAATATTGAATTTCTTAATCATATCTATGAATTTGTCCACACGGTCGGGAATGTCGCATAATTCAAGAATCATATTACTGTCCGTGGTATCGACGATTTCGGCTTTTGTTATCTGACAAATCTCTATTATTTCGCTTCTGTTTGAAGGAGAATATTTTATCTTTACAAGGATTAATTCTCTTGATACGGATTCTTCTTCCTTAAAGGTGCGGACTTTGATAACATCAAGCTTTTTGTTCAATTGTTTTTCGATTTGCTCGAGATCGTGGGGCGAACCGCTGGATACGATTGTCATGTTTGAAATCGTGGGATCGTGTGTTTCACCTACGGTAAGGCTTTCGATATTATAACCTCTTCTGGCAAATAACGAAGATACCTTACTTAAAACACCGGATCTGTTTTCAACCGAAACCGAAAAAATCCTTTTCATAATTATGCTCCGTTTACAGATTCATACAGGTAAAAGCATCCCTGTCAACATTCAGTTCAAGGATACAGGTATATTTTGAAGACAAAAGCCATTTGATGCAGTCTTTCAAATCTTTGTTGCTTTTACATTCTTTGTATTCAATATCATACGCTTCCGCTATTTTATCAATATACGGAAGGCCGTTTAATTCGTTGAAAGTATAATTGTTGTTGTATTTTAAATGCTGGTATTCTTTTATCATACCAAGGGATTTATTGTTAAAAATAACAATTTTTATATCCAAATCTTCCTGTTTGAGCGTGGACAATTCAGCCATGGACATCTGAAAAGCTCCGTCTCCGTTTAAAGAAAGAATTCTCTTTTTGGGATTGCCGATTTTTGCGCCAATAGCCGCGGGAAGGGAAAATCCCATGCAGCCGAAGCCGCCGGAAGTTACAAAATCGGCACCGAGAGAAACGAAATTCGAGCATGCATAAATCTGATTCTGACCGACATCGGTTACAATTACGGATTCTTCCTTAAGTTCTTTGGTCAAAAGATAAACGAATTCCTTGGGATCGACATATAAATTCGTGGATTCTTTAAGTCCTTCCCTGGTCATTTTGTAAGAATTGATCCTGTTGCTCCAGGGCGAGAAATCAAAATCCTCTTCAAATCCGTTCAGTTCTTCGAATACCTCTTTCAAATCTCCTACAACCGGTATGTTAGGACCAGCGTTTTTACCGATTTCGGCGGGATCTATATCGATATGAATCAAAGTTTTGTCTTTTGTAATAAGGTCCGGCTGCTTTACCGCTCTGTCGGCAACTCTCGCACCGGCAACAATAAGGCAGTCGGCTTCATTAATGGCTTTATTGGCAAATTTGGAACCGTTGTTTCCGACCATACCTATGTATAAAGGATTGTCTTCCCGCCCGATTCCAAGACCCATAAGAGTCGAAACAAAGGGAATGTTGTATTTTCTCGAAAATTCCAAAACTTCTTCTTTGGCAAAAGAAAGCTTAACGCCGCCTCCGACCATGATAATCGGTCTTTGGGCTTTGGATAATTCGTTTATGATTTTTTTAATCTGAACCGAATGTCCTTTAAGTGTAGGTTTGTATGTTCTGATATTTACATTTTCGGGATATTTGAATTCAAAGCCTTCCTCTCTTAAAACATCCACGGGAATATCGATAAGAACGGGACCTTTCCTGCCTGTCATGGCAATATGAAAAGCCTCTTTTACGGTCTTGGGAATAAGAGCGGCATTTTTTACGAGATAACTGTATTTGACAAAGGATTCGCAGGCACCGACAATATCCGCTTCCTGAAAAAGATCGGAACCGATATGCTCGCTTTTTACCTGTCCTGTAATAACTATCAAAGGAATGCTGTCGGCGAATGCCGTGGCGATACCCGTAATAAGATTCGTAGCACCCGGTCCGGAGCTTGATACGCAAACGCCCGGCTTATCGGAGCTTCTGAAATAACCGTTCGCTTCATGAGCTGCATTTACTTCATGACGAACAAGTACGGGATGAATTTTTGAATCGGTTAATTTATCGAAAAAAGGACATATGGAAACCCCGGGATAGCCGAAAACGGTATCAACGTTTTCACATTCCAAAGATTTAACCAAAAGTTCTGCTCCGTTCACGTTAACCTCCAAAATAATACAATTGCTTTTTATGCAATATTCTAGATAATAGTATCACAATTAAGATATCTCTTCAATATTGTTTGTTGCAAGAAAACTCAATATATGGTATTTTATTTGTTGGTATTTACTAAAGAAAGGAAAATTAACGGAGGATAAAATGAAATTAAATAAATTTGCCTGCACCGCTATGCTTTTGATTACAATCACCTTCTGCGGATGCGGTTCGAAGCAGTATGCCAAATATGAGAACGAAGTAAAGGATTTATATGAAAAGATTGTTTCTACTGATGTAATAATAAACAATATTGATCCGGATTCGGATGATTCTTTAAAAGAACTTTATCAATCCCTCGATTCACTTAAAGAAACATTTGAAGATTTCGAAAATGTTAATCATCCCAAAGAATTCAAAGACAACAAAAAACTTGCAGAAAGTGCCGTAAACTTCATCGAATATGCCGAAGCCGATTTTCATAAAGCATTTGACGACGAATATGATGATGCAAGCTTCCAGGAAGGCATGCTTAATTACAACGAAGTAATTAAATGCGTAAATCTCATGGGAGAAGTTTTACAACAAAACGGAAGCAAATAATAATATTTCAAAATATATTCAAACAAAAAAATAAACCCGAAATCGGGTTTATTTTTTTAGGTTATTATAAAACTATTGATTATTTGTCAAACCAGTTTAATCCACCGATAAGAGGAAGTTCGGGATCAAGGTTATCATCTTTGAAAATTTTAACAAGTGCGATGATACCGAAAACGAAAGCTACAAGGGGACCAATTGCAACAATTGTACCAACGCTCTGGCAAAGAGCAAGGATGATACCCTGTGTTAAGTTCTTTCCACCAACAACTTCTTTCTTACCAGCTAATAAAGCAATAAGAAATCCAACCCATCCGAAAGGATAAATTACATTGCCGAGATACATGATAATCAATGCGGTTTTCTTTTCCATTATAAGACCTCCAAATATAATAATTGTGCTTTAATGCAACTAAATATACTATAACTTGTATATATATTAAAGTCAATAGAGAAAAAACAAAATTTAATAAAAAGTTAATATAAATATTTCTTTTTTTTCAGGGCAGAATGAAATGTTCATTCCGCCCTGTATTTATTGAAATTCACTGATTTAAAACTTACCTGCGTCAGCAGCTTCCTGTACTGCAACTGCGGTTGATACGGTCATACCAACCATAGGGTTGTTACCTGCACCGATAAGACCCATCATTTCTACGTGAGCGGGAACCGATGAAGAACCTGCAAACTGTGCATCGGAGTGCATACGTCCCATTGTATCCGTCATACCGTAAGAAGCGGGACCTGCAGCCATGTTATCGGGATGAAGCGTACGTCCTGTACCGCCGCCCGAAGCAACCGAGAAATACTTCTTGCCCTGTTCGATACATTCTTTCTTGTATGTACCTGCAACGGGATGCTGGAATCTTGTGGGGTTGGTTGAGTTACCGGTAATGGAAACGTCAACACCTTCCTTGTGCATGATTGCAACACCTTCGCAAACATCATTTGCGCCGTAGCAGTTAACTTTTGCACGAAGACCGTCCGAATAAGCGATTCTGTTAACTTCCTTAACGGTGTTTGTGTAAGGATCGTATTCGGTCTCAACAAAAGTAAATCCGTTAATTCTTGAAATAATCTGAGCTGCGTCTTTTCCAAGACCGTTAAGGATAACGCGGAGAGGTTTCTGACGAACTTTGTTAGCCTTCTCAGCTATACCGATAGCACCTTCTGCAGCTGCGAATGATTCGTGACCTGCAAGGAAAGCAAAACATTCTGTTTCTTCTTCAAGGAGCATCTTTCCTAAATTACCGTGTCCTAAACCTACCTTACGTGTATCTGCAACAGAACCGGGAATACAGAAAGCCTGTAAGCCTTCACCGATTGCTGCAGCAGCATCAGCAGCACGACGAGCATTCTTTTTGATTGCGATCGCTGCGCCTACTGTGTAAGCCCATTTTGCATTTTCGAAGCAAATAGGCTGAATTTTTTCTACCATGTGGTAAACATCAAGACCTGCATCTTTTGTGATCTTTTCAGCTTCTTCAAGGGAAGAAATTCCATAGCTTGCAAGAACTTTTTCGATCTGAGGGATACGTCTTTCATATGATTCAAATAAAGCCATTTCTTTTTCCTCCTTAAATTATTCTTTTCTGGGGTCGATG
>JAGADU010000087.1 GCA_017613435.1 Lachnospiraceae bacterium
CCGTAAGCCTGCGGGATTCTTTGATAGTTTAATTGTCTTTGGAATCAATAATTCTCTGCATGAACCTCAAAATATGCCTGAGGATGATTGCAGACGGGGCAAACCTCGGGAGCTGCCGTACCGACCACGATATGACCGCAGTTTCTGCACTCCCAAACCTTTACTTCACTCTTTTCGAATACTTCTTTAGCTTCGACATTGCGAAGAAGTGCGCGATATCTCTCTTCATGTCTCTTTTCGATTGCGGCTACGCCTCTGAATTTCTCGGCAAGTTCCGTAAATCCTTCCTCTTCGGCCGTTTTTGCAAAACCTTCATACATATCGGTCCACTCGTAATTCTCGCCGTCTGCGGCAGCCGCAAGATTCTCGGCGGTGCTTCCGATGCCTTCAAGTTCTTTGAACCAGAGTTTTGCATGTTCTTTTTCGTTGTCAGCGGTCTGTAAGAAGAGTGCCGCTATCTGCTCAAAACCTTCTTTTTTAGCCTTTGAAGCAAAATATGTATATTTGTTTCTTGCCTGAGATTCTCCGGCGAATGCTTCGAGGAGGTTCTTCTCGGTCTGTGTTCCTGCGTATTTATTGCTCATTTTGTTTTCCTCCGAATATTCTCGTTTTTATAAGTCAGCGTTTTTAGGCATTTGTACGAATTGACGCGCTATGCTTTCCATAATCCGTGAAGATTGCAGTATTCGTATACTTCTTCCACTTCGTCACCGTCGATAATCGAAAATACCGCCTTGGGTGCATCTTCGGGTGTGAGGATTTTTCTCTGATTTCCGTTCTTTGTCTTAATCGCAATCCACTGTATATAATGTTCGGGGGTCATCGGATGATCCACGCTTCCTACGGTTACCGTAACAAGATTGCCGTTTACTTCATATACCGGTACATGCTTTTCAACCGCAGCATCGGTTGTTCCGGGTATGAGTTCTTCCATTGCCTGTCCGCAGCACATTGTGGGAACAGCAGTTTCATTAACAATCGCGATAATTTTACCGCATATCTTACATCTGTAAAATTTCATAATTAACCCTCCCATATTATTATTTGTTGTTTGAATGTATTTTTGATTGTACCATTTCGTACAACATTCTTCAATGTGAACAGGATATATTTTATTCCCTCATCGAATCAAGAATTATTTTTTTCTTTTGTTGTACGTATTCCTTGCTCGGAGGTTCGATTCCCTCAAGTCTGTAAGGTATGCCGAGTGCTTCGTATTTTTTGATTCCCATGGTGTGATAAGGAAGGACATCGAGCGCTTCGAGAGACGAAAGTTTGCCGAGAAAACGGCCGTATTGCCTCAAATCTTCCTCATCGTCGGAAATACCCGGCACGCAGACGAATCTTATCCAGGTTTTCTTGTTTTTCTCCGATAAATATTTTGCAAAAGCCAGTATATTATCGTTGTAATGCCCCGTCAGTTCCCTGTGCTTTTCGCGGTTTATCTGCTTGATGTCAAGCATGACTAAATCCGTCACCGCAAGGAGTCTGTCGATTTTATTCATCATGTCGGGTTTTGATTCTTCCAAGGCATCGTATTCAGCGTTATTCATAAATCCCTCAGTATCCTTCGTGCGCAAGAACATGATCCCCGAAGTATCAAGACATGTATGAATTCCGTTTTCGTGAAATTTTTCAAAAAGTTCGCAAAGAAAGTCAATCTGGAGCATGGGCTCCCCACCCGAAACGGTAATTCCGCCGTTTTTGTAAAACGCCCTGTTCCTGTCAAACTTTTCGTATATTTCGTCCGCGCTCATTTCCGTACCGCCATTCGGATCCCATGTGTCGGGATTGTGGCAGTATGCGCAGCGCATGGGACAGCCCTGAAAAAAGACGACGAACCGTACTCCCGGTCCGTCGACTGCTCCAAAGGTTTCAATTGAGTGAATTTTTCCGTTCATTAATCAATCCCAAAATTATAATTTCTCATGGAATGTTCTGGAGATAACATCCATCTGCTGTTCCTTGGTAAGTTTGATGAAGTTAACCGCATAGCCGGATACACGAATGGTAAGCTGAGGATATTTCTCGGGATTTTCCATTGCATCAAGAAGCGTTTCCCTGTTTAAAACATTTACGTTCAGATGGTAGCCGCCCTTGGTAACATATCCGTCGATGAGCGAAATAAGATTTTCGATCTGTGCTTCGCTTGCATCGGGTGCAACGTAAACCTTGTCGACTTCTTCGTGTACGCAGTCGCCTTCAATCACGTTGTTTGCCTTATCTATAAATGTTACATCGCCTTCGCTCTTTCCGAGTGCCGAAGGAATGATGGAGAATGTATTGGAAATACCGTCCTGCGCATCCTTGAATGGAAGCTTGGCAACGGATGCTAACGACGCAACCGCACCGGAGGAATCTCTTCCGTACATGGGGTTGGCACCGGGTGCAAAAGGCGCTCCTTTGGGACGACCGTCGGGAGTTGCTCCGGTATTCTTGCCGTATACGACATTCGATGTAATCGTAAGTACCGATGTTGTGGGTACCGAATTACGGTATGTCTGATGCGAGCGGACCATGTTCATGAACATGCTGACGATTTCTTTGGCGATTGTATCGACTCTGTCGTCATCGTTTCCGTATTTGGGATAATCGCCCGTGATCTTAAAGTCCACGATGATATCGTCATCGTCCCTGATCGGCTCAACCTTGGCATATTTGATAGCGGACAGCGAGTCGGTAACTACCGAGAGACCGGCAATACCCGTTGCGAAAAATCTCGTAACGTCCCTGTCGTGCAATGCCATCTGAGCACGTTCGTAATTGTATTTGTCATGCATGTAATGAATGATGTTAAGCGTATTTACATAGATACCCGCAAGCCACTCCATCATAAAAGTGAAGCTGTCCATAACGGTATCGTAATCAAGCACGTCTCCCTGGTAACGGCGAAGAGCGATGGGTCCGACCTGTTTCTTGGTAATCTCGTCAACACCTCCGTTAAGCGAATAAAGAAGGCATTTTGCAAGATTCGCTCTTGCTCCGAAGAACTGCATTTCCTTGCCGAGGCGCATGGAGGATACGCAGCATGCGATTGCATAATCGTCACCTCTGGAAACTCTCATGAGATCGTCGTTTTCGTACTGAATTGCCGAGGTCTTTACGGACATCTTTGCGCAATATCTCTTGAAACTCTCGGGAAGTCTCGTCGACCAGAGAATAGTAAGATTGGGTTCGGGTGCGGGACCTAAATTCTCGAGTGTATGAAGATATCTGTAGGACATCTTCGTAACCATATGACGTCCGTCGATTCCGACACCTCCGATGGACTCGGTAGCCCATATGGGGTCGCCCGAGAAAAGCTCGTTGTATTTGGGAGTTCTCGCGAATTTGACGATACGCAGTTTCATGATGAAATGATCCACCATCTCCTGAATCTGACGTTCGGAGAACGTGCCGTTCGCAAGGTCTCTCGAAGCATAAATGTCAAGGAAGGTCGTGGTACGTCCGACACTCATTGCGGCGCCGTTTTGTTCCTTGATAGCCGATAAATATCCGAAATAAATTGCCTGAATGGCTTCTTTTACATTGGTTGCGGGGCGTGAAATATCGCAGCCGTACGAAGCTGCAAGTTCTTTCATAAGTTCGAGGGCTCTTACCTGCTCGGTAAGTTCTTCCCTTGTTCTTATTACTTCGTCATTCATGACTTTGCCGCATGTGTGTTTCTGACGAAGCTTGTCTTCGATAAGAATATCTATTCCGTATAAAGCGATACGTCTGTAATCGCCGATGATTCTGCCTCTGCCGTACGCATCGGGAAGTCCCGTGATAATATGCGAAGAACGGCATGCTCTCATTTCGGTTGTGTATGCGTCAAAACATCCCGCATTGTGTGTTTTTCTGTAATATGTGAAGAAATCTTTTATTTCGGGGTCAATCTCGTAACCGTGATCCGAGCAGGCCTGCTCAGCCATTCTTATTCCGCCGAAAGGATGCAGCGGTCTCTTGAAAGGTTCATCGGTCTGAAGACCCACTATCTGTTCTTTTTCTTTGTCAAGGTATCCGGGCTCGTGAGACATAATCGTGGATACGTTTCTTGTATCCATATTAAGAGCACCGCCCTTTTCTCTCTCCTGCTTTGAAAGATCCAAAACCTGTTCCCACAAAGCAAGCGTATTCTTGGTTGCAGGCTCAAGAAAACTTTCGTCGCCGTCATAGGGTGTGTAGTTTTCCTGAATGAAATCCCTTACGTTGATTTCGGTCTGCCATTTGTTTCCTTTAAAATCTCTCCACTGCGGAATCATTTATTCATCTCCATCAAACAAAAACAACTCTTACTCTTCCCATTATATGAGTAAAAAATTTTTATTCAATAGTATTTTTATCATTTAAACACAATATAATGTGTTTTTTTGTTTTTGACACCACAATTTCAAGTATTTTCTGTCAAATCATACAATAAAACCCGTCTTTGACCTTTTTATTTGAACATTTTGACCATTATGTCACGAAAAAGTGTTTTATTTTCCCTTTTATTATATTAAAATGTTCATGGAGTCTAAAAAATGCGACATTAGTGAGGTTATAATGAAAAGAAAAAGACTGTTATCAATTGTACTTACGGGAATCATGGTATTCTCGTTTATCGGATGTAACTCGGGAAAACCCGGCAAGATTGTGGATATAACCTATGATCTTCCCGAAGTTAACTGGGGCGAAGGGCTCTTTGACGGAAAGACCCTGATTGACGATCATTTCGAAGAAGATGAGGAATTCGTATGGGAAACCTACGCCAACGAAGGTGTTTTCACCATGGCGCGCGAAGACGGCAAAATGGTAGCCAATATAGAGAATGCAGGTACTCTCGATTATTCCTGCCAGCTCTACAGAGACGGCTTCGAGCTTAACCAGGACGGCGTTTACGAAGCTTCTTTTACAATAGCCTGTGATATTGAAAGACCCATGCAGTGGAGATTTCAGTTAAACGGCGGCGATTATCACGCATATTATATTGAGGATTACGTTCCCATCGGACCGCAGACCCGCAGAATTACGGCTACGTTTACCATGGAGGAAGAGACCGACCCCGCTCCGAGATTCTGCTTTAATCTCGGTATCTTTAACGATATGGAAAATGTTCCCCATAAAGTATATATAGACGATTTCAACCTGACTTTGCTTGACTCAAGCAATGCAAAAGCAGCTCCCGAAGAGGAAGCTCCCAATGCAATCAAGGTTAATCAGGTCGGATACAAAACAACCGACAACAAAAAAGTTGTTTTGACTTCCAAAGATTATATCGAATCTTTTGACATCGTAAATGTTGAAACAGAAGAAGTTGTCTTCACGGGAAGTTTTGACGAAAAAGCAACGATATCCAAAAACGGCGACGGCAAGACTTTCATGGGCGATTTTACGGAATTTGCCGAAGAAGGAAGATATTACATTTCCGTTGAAGGTTTCGATCCTTCATATACATTTGCCATTGCCGACGATGTCTTCGACGATATCACCAAGGCAACTGTCAGAATGCTCTATCTCCAGCGCTGCGGATGCGAGATACCCGCCGACGCGGCAGGAGCGTTTGCTCACGGCGCATGTCACAATACCAATGCCAAAATATACGGAACCAACGATTATATCGATGTGACCGGCGGATGGCATGATGCCGGCGACTACGGAAGATATGTTGTTGCGGGATCCAAAACCGTAGCCGATCTCTTCCTTACTTATGAAGACTGCGAAGCCTCTCACGGCGACGATTACGATATTCCCGAAAGCGGAAACGGCGTTCCCGATATTCTCGACGAAGCAAGATACGAGCTTGAATGGATGCTTAAGATGCAGGCTTCAAACGGCGGAGTATATCACAAGGTAAGCTGTGCCGTATTCCCCGGAACGGTTATGCCCGACGAAGAAACGGACGAACTTATCGTAAGTCCCGTTTCCGTAACGGCTACTGCCGATTTTGCCGCAATTATGGCCAAGGCAAGCAAGATTTACAAAGAATATGATGCCGCATTTGCCCAAAAGTGCATGGATGCCGCTCTTAAGGCTTACGCTTACACCGAAGCAAATGCCGCTGCAGACACGGGATTCGTCAATCCCGCGGACATAGTTACGGGCGAATATCCCGACGATCAGAATACCGACGAATACCTCTGGGCATCGGTTGAATTGTATCTCGTAACGGGAGATTCAAAATACCAGTCCAAAACAAGGGATCTCGTCAATCAGACATTCAAAGCAGGTCTCGGATGGGCCGATATGGGTGACTATGCGATGTACGATTACCTTAAAGCAAAAGGTTATGTCGAAACACCCGTTGAAATAACAACGCCCGATAATTCCGCTCCCGGACCCGATGATGTCAAAGCATATTACGATTCGTTAAGCGATGAGGAATTCATCAAAGTCAAATTCTCCGAAAAGATGAAATTATTCGCGGAGAGCGCACTTGATTATTCGACAACGGATTCTTATTTCTCCTCCATGAGAATTTATCCCTGGGGCAGCAATATGACCATTGCAAACAACGGTATTCTCTACGTAATGATGTACAATCTTACCGGCGAAGAGATTTATGACGAATACGCAAGATATCAGATAGATTACCTTCTCGGCGTAAATGCGGTTGCATACAGCTATGTAACGGGCTACGGCGACAATGCGGCAGCCAATCCTCATCACAGACCTTCACAGGCTGTGGGAAGCGCAATGCCGGGTATGCTTGTCGGCGGTCCCAACACCTCGCCCGCCGATCCCGTCGCAACAAAAGTTCTTGCAAAGAAAGTCGGCGGAAGCTGCTATGTGGATAACGATGCCGCATATTCAATCAACGAAATCACGATTTACTGGAACTCACCGTTGATTTATCTGCTTGAAAGATATAAATAATCTTTAACATAAAAACAACGTACCGCAGGGTACGTTGTTTTTTTATTTCTAAGATATATTTTTATCGGGCTTTTATGAACAAAGCGAAAATCCTTTGCTCTTTAAGCTGTTTTCAACCTCGGGAATATCATTGGTATGGAATACCATGATGGGGCATCCGCTCTCTCTGTTGAAAGAAAGATAAAGGTAATCAACGCTTATATTGGCATCGTCGAGTGCTTTAAGAAGCTTTTGCAGATTACCGACTTCATCCAAAATCTCAACCGCGATTACATCCGTTAATCTGCAGATGATTCCGGCGTTTGACAAAACTTCGGCTGCTTTGGCGGGATCGCTAACCACCATTCTGACGATACCGTATTCGGCCGAGTCGTTGGTGACGGATCCGAGAATATTGATATTCTCTCCTGCCAAAAGACTTGTAATCTCAAGCATTTTACCTTTTACGTTTTCTGCATAAATCGAAACCTGTTTTAACATTTTATCTGAGTCCTTTCCAATCTTCTTTTATGCTCTGACATCCAGAAACGTCGCTTTTCCCGAAATATTGATCTTTATCGAATCGGCGGGCACGAAAACACAGTCGCCCTTTTTAAAATCGAGTCTTTCAGAATCATAATGCATACTTCCTTCGCCGTCAATGCAAAGAAGCACTCTGAAACTGAGTTCATCGGATGCGAATTCAACGAAGGGAATATCTTCATCGGTATTTATCAGCATTCGAAAAACTTCAAAATATCTGCATCTGGCCAAAAATTCCGATGCAACCCCTCTTTTGTATTTTAGTACGCGAAGGGGCTGACGCGGCAGCTGACTCTTAGAATAATCCACCACTTCGAGCGCTTTGTCAATATGAAGTTCTCTTTTATTTCCTTTTTTGTCGGTTCTTCCGTAATCGCAAAGCCTGTATGTCACATTGGAACTTTCCTGTATTTCCGCTATGAGCACACCGTCTCCTATCGCATGAACGGTTCCGGGAGAAACGAAGAAAACATCGTCCTTTTGTACGGGAATTTTGTTTAAATGTCTGTCAACCGTTTCGTTTTCAATCGCGCGCTCCAATTCTTCCCTGCTTAAATCATGGGAAAAACCGTACACGAGATACGAATCCGCTTCGGCATCCAAAACATACCACATCTCGCTCTTTCCGTGTTCGCCCTCTTCCCTTTTTTTCGCATATTCGTCATCGGGATGAACCTGCAGTGACAAAGCTTCTTTTGCATCAAGAAATTTAATCAAAAGAGGAAATCCGAATCCGGCGTCGGGATGGCTTCCTAAAAATGCGGGATTCTTATCAAGAACGTCTTTTAAAGTCTCACCCGCATATTCCCCCGAAGCGACAACGCTCAGTCCGTCGGGGTGAATGCTGCATTCCCAGCTTTCGGCTGCGGGAGAAACATCCGTATTTTTGTTATATTCTGTTTTTAACCTTTCTCCGCCCCAAAGATAATCCTTGTAAGCGGGACGAAGAAGAAAAGGTTTTGGATTCATGATCTGTCCTTTATTTCAATTCGTGTTTTTCCTTATCCGAAACGGATATTTCTTCTCCGAGCTGAACTTCGATGAGCATCAGTTTAGTATCCGCGAAAACCGTATGCTTACAGCCTGCGCACATGGTGACCACATCGCCTTTTTTTATCTTTTGTTCCATGCCGTCCACGACGGTTCTTCCCTCGCCTTCGATAACGACCCAGACTTCATCCCTGTTTTTGTGCGAATGATAATTCATCGAATGACCGGGATTAAGGGTAACTTTGACGGTAAGAGATCCTTTTTCGACATCGATAACTTTGTAGCTTCCCCATGATTTTTCGGCAAACATCGTCTGAGAAACGAATTTGTCCACATAGGGTTTTATATATGAACTCTGATGTTTGTCGGAAACAAGAATTCCCTCGCTCGAAGCGGAAATGACCACATCCGTCAGTCCCATCGCGAGAATCGGAACGTCGGTTTCGTTTAGGATATGAACGTTTTTGCATTCGTCGCCTATTACGCCCTTGCCGATTACATTGTCTTCAACGCTTTCCGCCAGGGTGTTCCATGTACCGATATCCTTCCATTCGCCCGAATATCTTACGACCTGAATCTTTTCTTCCTTTTCAACCACCGCATAGTCAAAAGAAATCTTCGTAAGCGTTTCGTATTTTGCGAACAAATCGTAATAATCGTCAAAATCTATAAGTTCGTGCGCTTTGTCAATCACGTATTTGAGTTTGTATGCAAAAACACCGCCGTTCCAGAGAGCGCCCTGTTTGATATATTCTCTTGCTATTTCTTCGGTTGGTTTTTCCTTAAATGTCTTTACGAAAGAAACTTCATTCCCGTCATCGGGTATAATATATCCGTATTTTTCCGAGGGGTAAGTCGGTTCGATTCCCATGAGCACAAGGTTTGCCTCTCCCTTTTTCGACTGCTCCGAGAGGCTTTTAAGCGCCTCAAAATATGTATCGTCAACATAAGGGTCCACGGGGCATACCACCACGGATTCGTTCACATCGACCTTCATGACGTCTTTTAGATACATCGTGGCAAGAGCAATTGCGGGGAATGTGTCCCTTCTGCAGGGTTCAACGGATATTCCGATGTTTTCGCCGAGCTGATTTTTGATGGCGGATACCTGATTGCGCGCCGTGGCAACGGTTACAACGGCTGATTCGTCAACCCTCTTTATCTGGGCGTAAATCCTTTGGACCATTGATTCGTATTCGCCGTTTTCACCCTTGAAAATCTTGATGAACTGCTTGGAACGAATGTCGTTTGACAACGGCCAGAGTCTCTTTCCCGAACCTCCGGAAAGCAAAATTATATTCATGTATTCTCCCCTCCGCCGCATATCGGCTTTTGGATAAAAATATTAGGCGTAAAATTTGTAAAAAACACATCCCGATAGTATAATGGATATGTTTACATACCACATGCAGATTTTAACAAAAATAGATAAAAAAGGCAATCGAGTACGGAGGATTATGATGAGCAAAAAAATCGCGTTAATAACGGGAGTTACAGGTCAGGACGGTTCGTACCTCTCGGAATTTCTTCTTGAAAAAGGATACGAGGTTCACGGAATCATAAGAAGAAGTTCCGTGGATTACAGAGAACGAATCGCTCACCTTGAGGGCAATCCCGATTTTCATCTTCATTACGGCGATATGTCGGATTCGCTCAGTCTCGTTAAAGTGATCGGAAGCGTAAAGCCCGATGAAATATACAATCTTGCTGCACAAAGCCATGTTCAGGTTTCTTTTGACGTTCCCGAATTCACGGCCGATGTGGACGCTACGGGAGTTTTAAGAATACTTGAAGCCGTAAGGGTCTGCAATCTTGCTTCAAGTTGCCGTATCTACCAGGCTTCAACCTCCGAGCTTTACGGAAAAGTCGAGGAAGTTCCGCAGTCGGAAAGTACTCCTTTCCATCCCTATTCTCCCTATGCCGTAGCCAAGCAGTACGGCTTTTGGATAACGAAGGAATACCGCGAAGCATACAATATGTTCTGCTGCTCGGGAATTCTTTTTAACCACGAATCAGAAAGAAGGGGCGAAACATTCGTCACCAGAAAAATAACTCTTGCGGCAGCACGAATCGCGCAGGGCAAGCAGGAGAAGCTGTATCTCGGAAACCTCTCTTCGCTTCGCGACTGGGGCTATGCCAAAGACTACGTTGAATGCATGTGGCTTATTTTGCAAAACGACAAACCCGACGATTATGTCATCGCAACGGGCGTTCAGCATTCGGTCAGAGAATTCGCGACACTCGCTTTTCACCATGCGGGCATAGAGCTTGAATGGAAGGGCGAGGGCATCGACGAAAAAGGAATCGATAAGGCAACGGGCAAAATTCTCGTTGAAGTATCACCCGATTTTTACCGTCCGACTGATGTCGTAAATCTTCTGGGCAACCCGGGCAAAGCCAAGAGCGAACTCGGATGGAATCCGACGAAAACAAGCTTCGAAGAGCTCGTTCGTATCATGGTTGAGCACGATATGAAAAAAGTCGCACTTGAGCAATAAGAATAAAAATTAATCTTTCACTTTACCTTGGGAAAGGTGCATAAATAAATGATGGAAAAAAACGCAAAAATCTATGTGGCCGGTCACAGAGGAATGGTCGGTTCCGCCATAGTCAGAGAATTGAAAAAGCAGGGATATGAAAATATCATTACCCGCACTCATGAAGAACTCGATCTTACCAGGCAGGCCGATGTCGAAGAATTCTTTGCGAAAGAAAAACCCGAATATGTATTCCTTGCGGCGGCAAAGGTCGGGGGAATCATGGGAAACGCAAATGCGAAAGCCGATTTTATGTACGACAATATGATTCTTGAAATGAACGTAATTCACAGCGCATGGCAAAACGGCTGCAAAAAATTGGAATTCCTCGGTTCATCCTGCATTTATCCGCGCATGGCGCCGCAGCCGATGCCGGAGAACTGTCTTTTGACAAGCAGTCTGGAACAGACCAACGAAGCATATGCTCTCGCCAAAATAAGCGGCTTGAAATATTGCGAATATCTCAATACGCAATACGGTACCGATTACATATCCGTAATGCCCACCAATCTTTACGGTCCGAACGACAATTATCATCCTCTTCACTCCCATGTGCTTCCGGCCCTTATCCGCCGCTTCCACGAAGCAAAAGAAGCAGGGCTTGACAGCGTAACATGCTGGGGTGACGGTTCGCCCCTTCGCGAATTCCTGTATGTGGACGACCTCGCTAACCTCTGTGTGTTTTTAATGAACAATTACAGTGGAAACGAGACCGTAAACGCAGGCACGGGCAAGGAACTTACCATAAAAGAATTAACCGAGCTGGTGGCCGAAATCGTAGGCTACAAGGGCCGCATAGAATGGGATACCACAAAGCCCAACGGTACGCCGAGAAAGCTTCTTGACGTAAGCAAAGCAAAGGCGCTCGGCTGGACATACAAGACCGAGCTTAAAGACGGTATTAAGCTTGCATACGAAGATTTCTTAAATAACCCCATGAGAGCGGAAAGATAAAAAAATACAAAATCAAAGACGGTATAAACAATAAAAAAGATGTCATGTGATATGGCATCTTTTTTTATGATTTGTTAACCGGTTTTTTCTTTAATCCTTAATTAATCTTAACGCAGTTTCTGCCCTCGGATTTGGCTTTGTACAAAGCCTTGTCCATACGGTCGAATGCCGCATTGAAATTGTCTTCTTTAACGACTTCGGTAATACCTACGCTGACCGTAACCTTGCCCGCAACCTTGAAATCCTCCGCAGCAACCTTAACACGGATGTCTTCCGCGCATTTGGAAGTCTTGGAAAGATCCGCGTCATAGCATACGGCTACGAATTCTTCTCCGCCCCATCTTCCTATAACAACATTGCTGCTCTTGAAATAATCCTTAACCATGTATGCGAAATGCTTAAGGGTCATATCTCCCACGGCATGTCCGTATTTATCGTTTACTTTCTTGAAGAAGTCGATATCAAACATCATCATCGAAACTTTTCTGTTCGTACGACCGACGATTTCGATGGCGTTGTAGATTTCGGTCTCGATACGTCCGTGGTTGAATACATCAGTGAGCGCATCCTTGGATGCAAGTTCCTCGTACTTCTTAAGCGTGGACATAAGCTGTACGGAGTTCTCGTGAATATCCTGTACCATGAAGACATAACGGAAGTCTTCTTCGCTGTTGTTTGTTTCCGCACGTGAGAATATAAGTTTAACCCAGATATATTTTCCTTCGAGGTTCTGCATGAGGCAGTCGAACGAAGACGTTCTGCCGGGCATAAGATTCTTTTTAAGATAATCGGGATCCGTTCTTTCCATAAAGAGAGCCTGATCGTCGGGCCAGATCATGTTGACGATCATCAGTCTCCATTCGGAGTATTTGATGCTTGACTGCATCGTATCGTCGGAAATCTCCGTGATGCTGATACTCGATGTCGAATCCTTGAACAGATCGATATACATCGAGAAAAGATAAGTATTTTGAATTGTATTGACTTTTTCGTTGGTAAAGAAATCTCTCATGTACTCGCTGTTATCGAGTTCATCGAGAATCAAAAGATAAATGTTCTCCTCAACCGGATAAATCGTCATCTGAACCGCATGGGGTGTATTGTCGTTATCCGTGATTTTGAGTCTCTTGCTGTATTTGCCCGAAAACTTTCCGAACGTGGGGATGAATACCTGATAATCTTCGGTAATCTTTTTGTCTTCGGCATCGTTAAGATGAAACCAGAGTTTTTCGATCAATCCCTTGTAACTTCCGGTCTCTTCGATGAAATCGGTGAACATGCCTCTTTTTACAAGAGTTTTGTAAGAATCGACTCCCGCATCCACCACAAGAACGGCATCAACATTCCCTTTGATGAATTCAACAATTTCTTCAAATGTGTAATCCGCTAAACTTTTTCCCATAGCAAACCTCCGAAATCATTATCCCTTAGAATATATATCCCCGACTATTTATTCATCATGTATGAAAATACAAGGTAAGCTGTTTTTAACGCATCATGCCGGATTCGTTCCTCTTCTATCGAAAAGATGTCATCCTCGATGATTTCGACATCCTTTATACCCACGGGAGAAACTATCGTTTTTCCTTCGGTATCAAGGTATTTTTTTTGAATCTTGTCATCAACTTCACCGTTGTTGGCAATAACGACGTCAATCTTTCTGCCGTCCAGATATTTGTTCAAAACATCAATATGTTCCTGAACATTGTATCCGTCGGTTTCGCCCGGCTGCGTAACCAGGTTCGAGATATACATAAGCGGCGCTTTGGCGCTCTTTAAGGCATCGGTCACTTCCTTTGCCAAAAGGTGCGGAAGAACACTTGTATAAAGGCTTCCGGGACTGAATATGATAAGATCCGCTTCTTTTATTCTTTCGGTAACTTCATTGCAGACTTTTACATCGTGATCGTAATGAAGATTTTTGATTTTTTTGATGTTCGCGCTTACGCTCTCTTCGCCGATGAAACTTTCCCTGTCTCCCTCACCCACAAGTTCGACTTTTTCTTCGGTAATGGGAAGTACGGTACCTTTGACTTCAAGAAGCTTGGCCATGTATTTCGTGGCTTCAAGAAGACTTCCCTTGGTATCGATGAGCGCTGCGAGAATAATGTTTCTGACCGGATGGTTATGAAGCGTTCCTTCTTTGGAAAAGCGGTAACTCATCAGGTCGATGTAATCCGAATCCGCATTTGCCATAGAAAGAAGCACTTTGCCGATATCTCCGACAGCGGGAATATTTAATTCTTCTTTTAAAACACCGGTACTGCTGCCGTTATCGCTTACCGCTATTACGGTGGTTACATCCAGGGGAAAAAGTTTAAGTCCCGAAAGGATGCACGACAATCCGGTACCGCCGCCGAACACGACTATTTTTTTCATTTAATTATCGATTCCTTCATAGAAAATCTTTTCGTCTTCAAGTCTTAAACAGGCAAGACGGCTTGATTTGTTTCGAAGCGCCATGCCGCAGTCGATGTTGATGATATGGTATTCTCCGAGGAACTCCTTGTCGTTTAATACAAGTCCTCTTCCCTGCTCATCGACATTGTCGAGACGCTGTGTGAAGATATGTCCGAGAACATAGGTGTATTTCTTGTTCGGGAAAATCTTTTCGTCGAGTCCTTTTACAAAGCTTGCGTCGTAAATGTTCTGCCATACGGCCTGGAATACGTCCTTGTAAATAAGCTCGTTGTATTTGACTTCGTTGTCGAATCTTTTGTTTACGACATACGCGTGGCACAGATAATAGGTTTTCCTTCCGATTTTGACTTTCTTTGCCACGATGGCATTGTCGAGATAAATCAGAATTTCGGCTTTTTTCTTTGCGGAGCATTTTTTGAAATCTTCGTATGTCTGCTTTCCGCCGTTGCATTCGTCAAGCCAAAGGTCAAGTTCTTCCGTGTCTTCTCTTCCCTCTTTCTCGCATTCTTCAACGTTTCTTAATGCTTCCATCATAAGGAGTTCGTGATTGCCGAGGAACATCTTCGCGTTCTCCATTTTCATGATGGTTTTTAAAATCTTGATTCCGTCGGGTCCTCTGTCTATCGCATCCCCGAGTACGTAAAGCGTATCGTTGTCCGAAAAATTAATTTGCTTCAACATACGCATAAAGGCATCATACTGCCCGTGAATGTCACTTAATACATAAGTACTCATTTCTTATTCTACCCCTTACACTTCGCATATGTCAGTCACGTCTACCTGGATTACCGGCCTTATTCCCATCGGTACATCCAGTCTCCAGTTTTTAAGTACTCCCGCCTGGATTGACTGACCGTCGCAACTTTCGCCGTATGTGAAAGTTCCGTTATATTCATTGATTGTTCCTCTGGTTCTTAACGCGTAGCCCATGGGGAAGTTCTCATTGATTTTCTTTGCATCGGCATATTGCGAGAAATAGCACGGCGCCTGCTCTTCGAAAAGCTTGAGCGCATTGTTTGCTCTCACCTGACCGGTGCGGATTTCGAAACCGTTAATCATCTCTTCGACACTCGGCAGGAACACTCTGTCGTATGTGGTCTTGTCGGAGAATGTCGATATCGGTGTTTTGACTTCTTTTATGAGGATTCTCTCCTGCTCTTCCTTCGAAAAAGCTTCCATGAAGAAATCCCTGTTAAGCCATTCTCTGATACAGCTCGATTCCCAGAAAATTCCGGTACGGATTTTGCCGATTTCCCTCTCGGTCATATCCATGTAATCCTTGTCGTCAAAGAGCTGATAATCAAGAACGTACTCCGACTGAAGTATCATCTTGTCGCCTCTTTGCATAAGAATAACCCACGGAATTTCGGTATATTCGAAATATCTGTATTTCCTTGAATCTTCTTTGATTTTGGCTCTGTTTAAATTGCGGTATTCCCTGCTCATTAAAGCGGTTGCCACATTGAATCTCTTGAATTTCGCACCCTTTATCATGGTCGAATCCGTGAGATCGTAGGTTGCATAGATGATATCGGTCGTAAGTCTCGGACCTGATACCTCGTTCATCGGATAATGACCGAACCAAACACGACGGTTCTTTTTGTCGTAAAGCATCTGTGTGTTGATGGTCGGGAAATATACGGGCTCGTTCTTTTTGGAAATCTCTTCGGCATTCATTCCGTAAAGCGAACGTCTGAGCTGTCCCATATCCTGCTGACGGTCGGCCGTGGCCATGTTCATGCCCTTCATAATTGCATCTGCAATTCTCTGGTCCATCGGAATATTGTAATCCGTGATGGGCGTTAAGGGCTCGTTCATGCTTCTTCTGAACGCATCCGTAGGGATATCGCCCGTAATCATGCAGTACATGGTGGCGCATATTCCGTATACGTCGGTCCAGGGTCCCTGACCTTCGCCGAGGCTCTGCTCGAGCGGAGCATATCCGAACTTGCCGTAATAAACCTGAGCGGTTCTGTTGTTTAACTTCTTTGTAGCACCGAAATCAATCACCTTGATACTTCCGTCCGAATCCAACATTATGTTTTCGGGCGAAATATCACGATGAATCAGTCCGGCCTTGTGAATTTCCTCCATGGAGCTGATAACGGGCTCCATCATGGAAAGCGTCTGTTCTACGGGAAGTCTGCCGCCGTTGTTGTCGATAAATCTTCGAAGGGTGCCGCCCTCCAGATATTCCATTACCATGTATCCGGTGTTGTTGGCATAGAAAAGCTCTTTGATGGAAACGATACCGGGATATTTGGCGAACTGCGCAAGCATTCTCGATTCGCGAAGGAATGCCTTAAGTTCGGCCTGGAATTCCTCTTCCGTTGTGTCTCCCGCAACGATCAATTCACCGTTTTCTTTTCTCTCTACCATTTCATCCGGGAAGAATTCTTTGATAGCGACTTTGTATTCCAACAGCATATCAAAGCCGATATACGTGATACCGAAGCTTCCCATACCCAGGATATTTCCGATAAGGAATTTTCCGTTTAGGATTGTGCCGGGTTCAAGTGCTCTGCCGAAAGTCTTGACACCCTTTTTTGGCTTGCCGCACACGGGACAAAAGTCTTCTTCTTTTGTCATATGCATGCAGTTGAGGCACATTTTTTTGATTTCTGATGTCTCCATAAATACCCCTTATTTAGGCAGTGTAACCGAATTTTTCCAACCGTTTTTTGCGGTTTTTTTCAGATAAATATACATAGTTGATTTTAGCATTTTTTGCCGTCAATGTAAACCTTGATAATTTCCGTGAAAGCTATAATTCTTCGGTGGGATTTTTATGTTTCAGGATGGTAATTACGGCTTTTGTACCCTTGCCCGGGGTGCTGAAAATCTCAAGTTTTGCCCTTCCGCTTCCGGTCAGACGGGAGCTTGTATTCAAAAGACCCACGTGATTTCTGTCGTCATTGACGGTCTTTTCAAGTTTCTTTCTGGCTTCTCTTCTCCGGCGGATTCCGAGACCTCTGTCCGTGGGGTTTTTGATTTCATACATGGTCTGTCTCTCGAATTCGCTCGTATCAAACCCGACTCCGTCATCCAAAACTTCCACAATATACTCGTTTTCGTCCTCCCATGTGGAAACCACGACTTTACCGGGACCGTTCTTTTTATGGATGCCGTGCTTTATCGCGTTTTCGACGAGGGGCTGGACCGAAAGGGGCGGTACTTCGAAATCCATCGTGTCTATATCGTATTCGACCGACAAATCGTCTCCGAATCTCATCTTTTCGATCCAGACATACGAATCGATATGTTTTAATTCCTCTTCGAAGGGAACCCAGCCTTTTTTACCTATCGAATCGATATTTCCGCGCAGATATTCCGAAAAATAGTTGATTGCTTCTTTGGCTTTTTTGGGGTTTCTGTCAACAAGTCCGTAGATGGCGCTTAATGTATTGAAAATGAAATGAGGACCGATCTGCGAATACATGACTTCGATTCTCGTCTGTCTGATGATTTCCTCTTCCTGTTCCATTATCGTTTTGAAATAAAGCATCAGGAAATATATGAGTGTCGAAAGCATCGTAAAATTGACGATGATTCTTTTGGAATCGTCCAGGCTTTCGATGATTACTCCGACAATGACTACGACCGCGGAATAAACCACGGCGAATGATGTTTTTTCCTTGCCTTTGTGGAAATACCTCATTGAGTCGATAATGAGTATGAGAAGGTAGAGAGCGCTTACCGCAAAAGGCACGAATCCGAGGGGACCCCTGTGAAAATGCGTTTTCCCGTTTTCCTGAACATAATAAAACGGGAGCGGCGAAACATAGGCACTCAATACAACCACAAAGTCAATGACCAGCGGGAAAATCAAAAGTATGTTGAATTTGGGATTCAGTCTTTCGCTTATCAGAAGGTAGAAATACACAATCAGCGTCGGTCGCGCCACATATGCGATGATATCCAGAGTGATTCGCGTGTATACCAGGCTGTCCTCGGGCGATATGAGCCTGTGCGTACAGGTTTCGGAAAGCATCAAAACCAGATCGATGAAAATGATTTTGAAAAGATAGTTCTTCTTTCTTTTACTGATTGTATTGTTTGAAATAAAGACCGTGGTAAGACCGATCATGATGACTATCGCCGTCTGATATTCATGATACAGGTCCGTTATGGCTCGTAAAATCATGGTGTTCCCCTTTTAGTGTCTTTTTACACCGTAATCATTAATATTATATCGTTTATCCGTCTCAAACACAAATAAAACCATTGGCAATTTGCTTTTGTTTCGGTTATAATCATCAATGATTAAAAAAGAGGTTATTATGGTATCTTTCAACATTGCTTTTATAAATGTTCTCATATCCCTGCTTTTCATGGTTCCGGGCTTTATTCTTTGCAAAGCAAAAAAGGCTGCGGCGGATCATCTTTCCACCATGTCGGCCATTCTGATATACGCATGTTCTCCCTGCATGATTGTATCTTCTTTTCTTTCGCTTGAATATTCAAAGACAAACCTTATTTACATGGGGCTTTTCTTCATAGTTTCGTTTATGGTGCAGTTTGTGTTTCTTTTGCTTGTTTTTCTTATTTTCAGAAAGAAATTTCATCTCTCGAAATACCGCATGCTCACCATAGGCTCCGTACTCGGAAACTGCGGCTTTTTCGGGCTTCCGCTCATAAAAGCGCTGCTGCCGGACAATCCCGAGGTCGCATGCTATTCCTCGATTTACGTCATTTCGATGAATCTTTTGGTATTTACCGCCGGAATCTACTGTCTTACACAGGATAAAAAATACATATCGGTCAAAGCGGCTTTGCTTAATCCCACTACATTTTCTTTTCTGGTGGCGTTTCCGCTCTACATCTTCGGCGCCTCAAACCGGATGCCCGATGTCTTTAAAGATGCGATTGCGCTGCTTGGAAAAATGACCACTCCCATGTGTATGTTCATTCTCGGAATACGCCTCGCTACAATGGATTTCAAAAAGCTTTTCACAAATCCCTTCGTATATTTCGTATGCATCGGAAAACTTGTCGTCTTCCCTCTTTTTGCGTATTTATGCGTTCTCTTCCTGCCGCTTCCGAATTCTTTTAAGGCGAGCATACTGATACTGGCGGCAACCCCGTGCGCTTCTATTATATTAAATCTTGCGGAAATTCACGGCAAAGAACGTGAAATGAGCGCGAACTGCATATTGCTGTCCACGCTCCTTTGTATCTTCACCATTCCTCTGCTCGCTCTGTTAATCTGATTTATTATTGCAAATCTTCTTCGCAGGCGGGAATATCCGTACTCTTTGTCGGATCCATCGTATATAAATCCAATTCGTAATATTTCTTATACGACTTCTCTCTCGTCTCGTCGCTCATTCCGAAAAATTTCATTTCCGGAACATCCGTTCCGTATTTGGCGTTTTTCGAATCAAACGAAATCTTATCCAGTATAAGATCGCAGTTATAGGCATTTCCTTCGATTTCCACGACATTCCAAATCCAGAAATCTTTCATAAGCTCCGTTACGGCTTCAAGCATTTCGTCGCCTTCGCAGTCAAGCACGAACTTTCCCGGGGCACAGACAAGTCTGCAGCTTATATTAAGCTGTGTCATAAAGAACTGATAAAGATAAAGAATGTCATATCCCGAGGTTTCCTCATCAATATCTCTGAAAGCCACCGAGTATCTTATATCTTCATCCGTGTCGCTTTCGAGCACGGGATCGTTTTCATCGGGAAGGAATTTTGCCTTTTTTTCTTTTATTATTTCTTCGTAAATAATTCTCGCACGGTCGGCATCCGTACTTTCGGATGTCAGATTGTTGTTTATGGTTTCGGTTACATAGTCCACAAAAGCATCGATTTGCGCTCTTCCCTCTTCTTTGTCCAAAACTTCGTACGTGGCTTTGTTCCCGTCGGTTACGATCGGATTGGTTCTGTACGATACGGTAATGTTTTCCATGTCATCGTAATTGATGTCGACATTTACCATAAGCGGTGTGGAACAGTCCGCAAGTTCGCATGCAAGCCTGAATTCATCCTTCGTGCACTCAAGCCCCGTCATATCCACTTTGTCTTCCAAATCATAAACGGTCTGCATCACCCTTTTGGCCGCATCAAGTATCTTCGGATTTTTTATAACCTGCTTTACATAGCCCGGATGAAGTGCGGTGGGATTAAATTTGTATTCTCCTCTTTCCCTGAGATAATCGGGCTCGGAATATATGTTTCCGTCGGTTAATCCCTCTTCTTCGTCATCACTGCCTTTTGAGGTTGTCTTTTCATCCGCGGATTCATCCGAAACAATCACGGGATATTCTTCCGCAGACACCGTTTTTTGCGTACATGCGGTATTGCAGATAAGAGAAAAAGCGAATAAAAAGCCAAGCAGAATCGATATTGTTTTCTTAAATAATCTTTTTAATGTATTCACGGACATATACGCTTTCTAATAATGCAGACTGTCGGTACATTCGGGGATTTCCCAATTCCCGTTGCCATAAAGATCGTTGAATACAAATGCTTCCGATTTTCTGAAATCAAATGTTTCTTTCATTTTTTCATCGCTCATACCGAAATAACTTAAATCCGAGGTCTCGATTTTATCATTCGGATGCTTGTCTTTAAATACCATTATTTCCAGACCGGGGCTGCAATGATAATAATTATCTTGTATTTTTACAATATTCCAGATCCCCCATCCTTCGGACATTCCGCTGAAATTCGCAAACGAAGCCTCTCCTTTGAAATTTCCTCCGGCAGATACGGCGTAACTGTCTATATGAAGCTGATCGAGAATATACGAATAAAGGAGGCTTAAATCGTACGACATAAATTTTTTGCTTTCAATGCCGTTAATCACCCCTCCGTAACCGAAAGCATTTCCTTCCACAGTGATATTCTCGGGATCGTTACCTTCGTCGTCACTTTCGCCGTCGCTTTGATATGATATCGTAACCTGGTTTATTGTTTCGTCTATTTCAAAATCCCTGACAATCTGTTCGTAAATCTTTCTGGCGCGTTCCTCGGCCGTACTGTCCTTGTTCAGATTGTCATTTACCGCATGATTGATATAATCTACGGTATTTTCGAATTTTACCCTTGCTTCTTCCGAGCTTATGCCGTCGTCCGATGTGAAATCAAAATCATTATCCGGCGTTGCCGTAAAGGATAAAGTGGGAAAATAAACAATCTCCCATTCACCTACGCCTTCGCCTCTGAATTCCGCCCCCTGCAACAAAATACCGGAAACGTTTGCAAGTTCAATCGCATCCTCGACATCCTGATCGGTAAGGGGACCGTATTCGCTTTCGGAAAAATTAATGCTTTTATCCGTTTCGTATACGGCATTCATTAAATCCCTGGCCATACGAACCACTTTGGGATTGTTGACATATTTTCCTTTCAGTCTTTCGGGAATAAAAGTCGGGTTAAAATAGAATCTGTCGTCTTTACTCAACGAATCGACATCTTCCTTAAGAGCATCCTTGTTGAGTTTTTCAATATCTTCTGCGGTTTTGACCGTCGGCTTGTCTTCGATTATGACATCGGGTGTGGGATAATCGTTTTCCTCTATTTTTTTTGCCGAGATTTGGCAACCTGCGGACATAAACACCGAAAAAACGATTAAAGAGAAAATCAGATTGGTAAAGATTTTTTTGAATTCAGACATTTTTCGCTCTTTGCACCTTTGCTTTATGTGTGGGTTTCATGTTCGTGTCTTAAATATAAAGCCAGCGCGGTACCCATAAATGCATTTACGTACTCGCCGCTGCAAAAAGATTTTATTACTTCGTCTATGGGTGCGGTCGTGTATTCAAGAACTTCGTCATCGTCAAGATGAAGTTCGTTAGTCGGCGTCAGATCCTCTGCGAGACATACCGTGATGGAATTCGAAAAAATGGCGGGATTCGGCGAACACACGCCGAGAACGGTCATTTTGCCGGCTTTAAATCCGGTTTCTTCTTCGAGTTCGCGATATGCGCTTTGTACGGGATCTTCTCCCTCGTCGCACATACCGCCCGGGAATTCCGCGGTTATTCTTCCGATTCCGTGTCTGTACTGTCTGACAAGCACAAATTCACCCCTGTAAACCGGAATAATCGTAACCCACTCGCCGGGATTGATTACCATGTAATCGCCCTCTATCCCGGTTGCGGATTGTTCTTTTCTTTTTTCGACATCAAATATCGGCGTGTGAAGGATTAATTCGCTACCCTTCACGCTCCACATAAGTTCCTCGTCCGTCATAAATATTACCCGATTCGATTAAATTCTGTCACGAACCTTGGAATTGATTTCTTCAAAAAGTTTGTCTACGAGACCTTTTACGGATGACAGGGCATCGTCAACGGCAACAAGTTCCTTAACGCTCTTGTCACGTGTGGAAATTTCAATCTGACCGTTTGCGATGTTCTTGGGTCCTACGGTAACTCTTACGGGAACACCGAGCAAATCGGCATCGGCAAACATTACGCCTGCCTGAACGTTTCTGTCGTCATATATTACTTCGATGCCCGCTTTTAAAAGCTCATCGTATAATTTGTCGGCTGCCTGTTTGCATTCTTCCCTGTCGGGTCTCATGCAGCAAAGATGAACCTGCCAGGGTGCTATTGTGATGGGCCAGATGGGACCGTATTCGTCATGTTTTGCTTCCATTACGCTGGCTGCAAGACGTCCGACACCGATACCGTAGCAGCCCATGATGGGAGTTTTTACGCTTCCGTCAACGTCCGTATATGTCATTCCCATTGATTTGGAATATTTTGTGCCGAGCTGGAAGATATTGCCCACTTCGATACCGCGGCTGATTCTGATGCTTTTCTTGCCGCAGCAGGGACAGATATCATTGGTTCTTATCTTTGCTACGTCAACGTATTCGACATCTCCTATATCTCTTTTGATATTTAAGCCGACATAGTGGTAATCGACTTCGTTTCCGCCGCAGCAGAGGTTTTCGATACCCTCAAGCGATTTATCGTAAATGATTTGGCATTTGGCTTCCTGTTTGTAAGGTCCGCAGAATCCCGCGCAAAGACCGCAGTCTGCCGTGATTGTTGCGGCATGAACCTTTTCGCCGAGAAGATTGGTAAGCTTTGTTTCGTTGACTTCGTAATCGCCGCGAAGGAATACCACTACATATTCGTCGGTCATGTTCTTCTGATAAATGACCGCTTTGCAGGATTCTTCAACCCTGCTTTGCAGGAATGAGCATACTTCTTCGATTGTCTTGCAGTCGGGTGTATGAACCTTTTTGAGTTCTCCCGCGGGTGCGCAGCCCGAATTGTCAACGGTGGTCTCCGCAGCCTCCATATTTGCGCTGTATCCGCATTCGTCGCAAAGAACGATTGAATCTTCGCCGGCATCAACAAGGAGCATGTATTCGTGAGATACGCTTCCTCCTATCATACCGGAGTCGGATTTAACCGAAATAACCTCGGGAATACCCGCACGTTCGAATACCCTGAAATACGAATTTGCCATAACGTCATAGTATTTCTCGAGATCTTCCTGCGATGTATGGAAGGAATATGCATCCTTCATCGTAAATTCCCTTACACGGATAAGACCCGCTCTGGGGCGCGCTTCGTCACGGAATTTGGTCTGAATCTGATAAATGCAGAAAGGATATTTTGCATATGTGTTGCCCCATTCGCGTACCATCTGAACGGCTGCTTCCTCATGGGTCATTCCGAGTACCATGGATGAATTGTTACGATCCTTAAATCTTAAAAGTTCGTCCCCCACGCTTTCGAATCTTCCGGATTCTTCCCAAAGGCTTCCGGGCAAAACAACGGGGAAAAGGACTTCCTGCGAATCTGCCGCATCCATTTCTTCTCTGATTATATTTTCAATCTTGGCGGTAACTCTCTTCATCGGAGGGTAGAGCGAATAAATACCGTTTGATACATATTTGATGTATCCGCCCCTTACGGAAAATGCGTGCGAATCAATCACGCAGTCCGAGGGACGCTCCTTAAATCTGTCACCTACCATATTGCTTAATTTCATTTCAAAAATCCTCCCAGAAATTTATGTTCAAACCCTTAAGGGTTTTAAAATCGATATCACCATATAACATTATAACGGTTTTGGCGAATTTCGCCACAATTATTCGGGCAAAAATTCAAGTATGTCCGCTTCCTTGGTTTCGGCTGCTTCGGTATGTATTTTGATAATACCGACCAATTCGTCGTATAACTTCATTACGGTTTTATGATTCTTTACGATGATCTCTTCATCGCCGTTCTTGGCTGCATTCTCCGATTCGGCGGCAAGTTCGAAGATTTTCATTGCTCCGATGGTTTTTGAAGTACTCTTCACGGAATGAATGAATATCTCGTAATTCTTCCAGTCCTTCGCGTCAAAAAACTCTTCGAGTTTATTGGCTTTATCCGTCTTTTCGGATGCATAGGCGCTTATTATGCTCTTATACATATCCATGTCGTTTCCGCTGAACCTGAGACCCTCTTTGACATCAATTCCCGCCCTTTCAAGCGCAGCGATAAGAGGATCTTCCGATTCCGATTCTTTCTTCGAACCGGCTTTTTCTTCGGGCTCGACTTCTTCAACTTTGTCCTTCGGAAGATAATCTTTGACCATCTTTTCAAGCTGTGCGCCTTCCACGGGTTTTGTAAGATAATCGTCGAATCCGATTTCCATATATCTTTCCCTTGCGCCCCTTATGACGTCTGCGGTAAGGCAGATAAAAGGAGTTTTGGCGTTTTTGGCGCTTTCGAGTTTCTTTATACGTCTCATGGCCTCGGTACCGTCCATGCCGGGCATTCGCTGATCCATGAGAATCAAATCGTATTCGTTTTCGTCTGCAAGCGCAATCGAATCGGGACCGTTTAATGCACTGTCAATCTTTATTCCTGTCTTTTTCAACAGATTGACAACAACAAGTACATTCATCTTGGTATCGTCAACAACAAGAATTTTGGCTTTGGGCGCACGGAAGGATTCTTTGTACGAAGCGCCTTTTTGAGTGCCCGCAATCGATTTTTTGTAATCTCCGAGGGGTTCTTCGTTTTCGACTTTCTGCCACAAATCAAACGAAAACGTGCTTCCCATGCCATAGGTGCTTTCAACCGAAAGACTGCTGTTCATAAGTTCGAGAAGCTTCGTGGTAATGGTCATTCCGAGACCCGTGCCTTCGATATTTTTGTTTCTTACGACATCGAGTCTTTCGAAGGATACGAAGAGTTTTTCCATGTCGCTTTCTTTTATTCCGATACCCGTATCTTTTATTTCGAAATGCAAAAGAACTTCATCGTCTTTTCTTTCCTTGCATTTGATGCTTAAAGTAACGCTGCCTTTTTCGGTATATTTGACCGCATTTGTCAAAAGGTTGATTACAACCTGATTGATACGCGTATCGTCTCCGAAAAGCTCCGAAGGGATATTTTCGTCTATGTCAAAATCAAGTTCAAGATGCTTTGAAAGCGCTCTCTCGGAAACCGAGAAGCTGTAATATGCAATCTGCGGAGCAACCTTGTAACGGACGGGAACGATTTCCATCTTGCCGTCTTCGATTTTGGAAAAATCCAAAATACCGTTTATAAGCTGCAAAAGGTTGTTTCCGGACTGTTTGATGTTTTGGGAATATCCCAGAATATCTTCATTTTCGCTTTCCCTTAAAATCATCTCGTTCATTCCGAGAATCGCATTGATGGGCGTTCGGATTTCATGAGACATATCCGCAAGAAAACGGCTTTTGGCCGCACTTGCGTCGTCGGCCGCCTGTTTTTCGAGTCTTAAAACCTTCTGTTTGTATTCCTGCTCCTGTTTGTTTAACTGATCCAAAACCCTCGCAAGAATAACCGACATAAACACGCCTATGGCAATGGCAAATACCGTAGCGATAATAAAGCCTATCAAGAGCGATATGACGCCTTCTTCGAGTTCGCCTTTGTCGGTCGCAATGCAAACATACCAGCCGGTATTGGGCATTTGGGCATATACTATTCCCCTTGTGCATCCGTCGATGTCTTTGATGAATACCATGTCTTCGGAGCCCGATTCGATGGCTTCAACCACTTTTACATAGGGCGAATTCGGCACATCCGTGACATACAAAGGAAGATTGTCGTAATCGTATTCTTCATAACGGTTGGCAATCATTCTCATATGCTGATCCACAAGAAAAGCATAACTGTTGTCGCCTAATTCGGCTTCTTCGATTTTATCGGTTAAAACATCCAGAAAAATATCAGCGGCAAGAACGCCGAGAAGCTGGTCGTCCTTGTATACCGCTTTGGATATGGTGATGACCAGCTGCTGAGTATCCGAATCAAGATAGGGTGTTGAATAATACAATTCTCC
>JAGADU010000088.1 GCA_017613435.1 Lachnospiraceae bacterium
ACAACACTTGCGGCCGCAAAGATTTGCGGAATAAAAGAAATATATAAAATGGGCGGCGCTCAGGCCATCGCTTCGCTTGCATACGGTACGGACATTGTTCCCAAAGTGTCAAAGATTGTGGGCCCCGGAAATATATTCGTTGCTCTTGCCAAAAGATACGTATACGGATATGTTTCGATCGATTCGATTGCAGGTCCGAGCGAAATCCTCGTATTGGCCGACGAATCCGCCAATCCCAAATATGTTGCGGCTGATTTGATGAGTCAGTGCGAGCATGACGAAATGGCCAGTGGAATTTTAATAACAACAAGCGAAGAACTTGCTCTAAACGTTGAAAAATACGTCGAAGAATTCTTAAAAGAAGCAAACAGAAAAGAAATTCTCTCAAATTCGCTTGATAATTTCGGATTCATACTTGTTGCAAAAGATATCAAGGATGCGGTTGATGCGGTTAATGATATCGCAAGCGAACACCTTGAAATTTTAACAAAGAATCCTCTTGAGACAATGAGCATGGTTAAAAATGCCGGTGCTATTTTCCTCGGAGAATATTCTTCCGAACCTTTGGGAGATTATTTCGCCGGACCGAACCATGTTTTGCCCACCAACGGCACCGCAAAGTTTTTCTCGCCTCTTTCCGTTGACGATTTTATCAAGAAAAGCAGTGTAATTTGTTATTCGAAAGAAGCTTTGGAAAAGAGTCACAAAAAGATCGAGAAATTTGCAAAGAGCGAAGGTCTTTACGCTCACTCCAAATCAATCGAAGTAAGATTTGAGTAAATATATAAACCATTACGGATTTTTCTGTAATGGTTTATGCTTATTTTATGATATTTATGTTATAATGTTCTAGAATTTATACATGAGGAAGGAATTGATATGAGAACTTCATTTCAGGAAAGAAACACGAAAGAAACTCAGATTAAAATAAACTTAAATATCGACGGCAACGGTATCGGAAAAATAAATTCCGGTGTCGGCTTCTTCGATCACATGCTCAATTCTTTTGCCAAGCACGGTAATTTCGATTTGGATATCGAATGCAAGGGCGATTTGGAAGTGGATTGTCATCACACCGTAGAAGATATCGGCATAGTTTTGGGTAACTGCTTCAAGGAAGCGCTGGGAGACAAATCAGGTATTAACAGATATGCTTCTTTTATAATGCCTATGGACGATGCTCTGGTTCTTTGCGCGGTTGATTTTTCCGGAAGACCCTACCTTAATTTCTCATATGATTTCGAAGAAGAAAGAATTACCGATTTTGACGTTTCCCAGGTCGGAGATTTCGAAACCGAAACTCTTCGCGAATTCCTTTATGCCTTTTCATATTCGGCGGGGATGAATCTGCATGTCAAAATACTTGACGGTATAAATACGCATCATATTATCGAAGCGATTTTTAAGGCAATGGCCAACGCCGTTCGAATCGCAGCATCCAAAAACCCCGACAGAGAAGGAATTCTTTCGACGAAAGGAGCACTGTAATGATTTTTGCAGGAAAAGCCATTGTTTTTAATAACAACAATAAATATTCGGATTTTAAAGATGAAATAAAAAGCGTCAACCGTGAAGGGTTTGATTTTTTATATGTAAAAAACGAATCTTTCACGGACGGCGACAAAGAAAATTTCTTCCATAATATGATTGAAATCGCATCTTTATGCGAAAAGAAGGTTTTCGTCGAATTTCCGCTTACACATTTTGAAGACATGAAAAAGCTTTATTACGCCAATGTCGACAAAATTATATTTACGGATAAAACAACACTTGATGCATCCGTAATAGAAGACGGCAGAAAAAGATTCAAAGAAAAGCTGTTAGTATCCTTTGACGATTTTAAATCAAAAGAGATTACGGGTGAAGAAATCGATTTTTCATCTTTAAATAACGATAACGATTTCTATCTTTTGTTTGATTCGAAAAATGCTTTAAATATTATTGCTTTAAAAAACAGCCTGAGTGACAAAGGATTTGAAATAAATACTTTAAAACCCCGAATTAATTGGAGCGAATTAAAAAAGAACAATGACGGGCTTATTCCCGTAATCGTTGTCGATTATAAAACGGATAAGATTTTAATGCTTGCTTATATGAACGAGGAAGCATATCTGAATACTTTCAAAACCGGTCTTATGACATATTATTCGAGATCCCGAAATGAGCAATGGATCAAGGGAGAAACGAGCGGACATTATCAGTTTGTAAAATACATAAAAGCAGATTGCGACATGGATACTCTTTTGGCCGGAGTTTCCCAAATCGGCGTTCCCTGTCATACCGGTAAGGATACCTGTTTCTTTAACGATGTGCTTACAAGCGATTCCAAAGAGAAGAATCCTTCGAAAATCCTCGATGATCTTTATAAAGTAATTGAGGACAGAAAAGCAAATCCCAAAGAAGGCTCTTATACAAATTATCTTTTTGACAAGGGACTCGATAAAATATTAAAGAAAGTCGGAGAGGAAGCCGTTGAAATAGTTATTGCTTCCAAAAACGAAGAACCCAAAGAAATAAAATATGAAATAGCCGATTTCCTGTATCACTTATCCGTTCTGATGGTGGAAAAAGGCGTAACATGGGAAGAAGTTGCCGACGAACTCTCCAAAAGGTAAAGAATGAGAAAAACAGCTTTAAGTCACGAAATATTAATGACGGTCGACAAGCCTGCGAGATATATCGGAGGAGAATTTAACAGCGTAAACAAAAACAGGGAAGAAACGGATATCCGATTTTGCATGTGTTTTCCCGATGTTTATGAAATAGGAATGTCGCATTTAGGCATTCAGATTTTATATGCTATGTTTAATTCTTTTGAAGATACATGGTGCGAGAGAGTATATTCTCCATGGCCCGATCTTGACAAAATTATGAGGGATAAAAATATCCCTCTTTTTGCGCTTGAAAGCCAGGATCCCGTAAAAGAATTCGATTTTCTCGGCATAACTCTTCAATATGAAATGTGTTATACCAATATTTTACAGATTTTGGAATTATCGCAAATACCGATTTTCGCAAAAGACAGAAGCGATGACGATCCGCTTGTAATCGGCGGCGGGCCCTGCTCGTACAATCCCGAGCCCATTGCGGATTTCTTCGATATGTTTTATATCGGTGAAGGCGAAGTATCGTACAGAGCTTTGCTCGATTTATACAAAGAATGCAAAAATAACCATTATTCAAGAGAGGATTTTCTTTTTAAGGCTTCCAAAATTGACGGAATTTACGTTCCTTCCTTAATCGGCGTCGAATACAACGAAGATTTTACGATAAAAGAATTCATACCCTTAAAAGAAGGCGTAAACGTAAAAGTCAAAAAAGAAGTCGAAACCAATCTGAACGATTCGTATTATCCCGTAAAACCCATTATTCCTTTTATAAAAGCAACGCAGGACAGAATCACTCTCGAAATCATGCGTGGGTGTCCCAGAGGCTGCAGGTTCTGCCAGGCAGGACAGCTTTACAGACCGATAAGAACAAGGGATGTTGAAGTATTAAAGGAATTTGCCCGTCAGATGATTGAAAATTCGGGTTATGAAGAAATTAATTTAAGTTCGCTTTCATCATCCGATTATCCCGAATTAAAAGAACTGATTTTATATTTAATCGATTATTGCAACGAAAAGAAAGTAAACATTTCGCTTCCTTCGCTACGAATAGATGCTTTTTCGCTTGACGTAATGGGAAAGGTTCAGGATATCAAAAAATCGAGCCTTACTTTTGCTCCCGAAGCCGGTTCGCAGCGAATGAGAAATGTTATAAACAAAGGCTTGACCGAAGAACAGATACTCGAGGGTTCAAGACTCGCGTTCCTCGGAGGGTGGAATAAAGTAAAACTTTATTTCATGCTCGGTCTTCCTTTCGAAACCGACGAAGATGTTGTTGCGATAGCCGAACTTTGCGAGAAAGTTGCAAAGGAGTATTACGAAACTCTTCCGAAAGAACAAAGAAAGCAAAGAGTTTCGATTACGGCTTCGACTTCTTTTTTTATCCCCAAACCTTTTACGCCTTTTCAGTGGGCTTCGCAGTTTTCGCTTGAAGATTTCAGGGATAAAGCATATCTTACCAGAACAAGCATCATGAATCAGTTGAATCAGCGAAGCATCAAATACAACTGGCACGATACCGACGTTTCCGTTCTCGAAGGTGTATTCGCAAGAGGAGACAGAAGACTTTCGAAAGTCATATACGATGCATACAAAAACGGTGCGATTTACGATGCTTGGAATGATTATTTCAAATACGATATATGGCTTAAATCTTTTGAAGAAAACAATATAGACATGAAATTCTATACCGTAAGAAAAAGAGATCTTGACGAAATATTCCCCTGGGATTTTATAGATATCGGCGTTACCAAGGAATATTTAAAAAGAGAATGGCTTAAGGCAGCCGAGGGCAAAACGACCGAAAACTGCATGATTAAATGCAACGGATGCGGTGCCAATACGTACGGCGCGGGGAAATTTTGCTTCAAAACCAAAGGATGATTTGATGGTACTGAGATTTAAATTCAAAAAATACGGACCGATAGTATATATCGGACATCTCGACATAATGCGTTTCTTTCAAAAAGCAATAAGAAGAAGCGGAATAGACGCCTCCTATACCGAAGGCTTTTCTCCTCATCTGAAACTGAGTTTCGCGCAACCTTTAAGCGTCGGCGTCGAAACCGACGGGGATTATTTCGATCTTGAGATGAATTCTTTGCCCGATATGGAAACTCTTGTTTCGAAGATGAACGAACAATGCGTCGAGGGAATAGAGATTTTAAACGTAACGCTTCTTGACGACGATACCGGAAACGGAATGAGCAGCGTTAAGGCAAGCGATTATATTTATTATTTTGACGATATTTCAAACGAAAAAGAAAAAATCGAGGAATTCTTTTCACAGGATTCATATGTTTTTGAATATATCAGAAAAGATAAATTGAAAACCAAGGATCTTATGGAAGATATTTACGAAATGAAGATTTTGGATAACGAGAGGATAATGGTTAAGGTCAATGCCTCCTCGGCCGGAAATCTCAAAGCCGATGTGGTAACGGAGGCCTTGGAAAAGTACGGTATCAAATCAAAGTGTAACAAATTCAAACGCCGCGATCTGTATACCACCGACGATTCCGGTAAATTTATAAGTCTTAGGGATTTGGGAAAAGTATATGATTAAACCGAAATTAAAAAATTCCGATTCCCTTGTTTTCTCCAAAACAGGCGGATTTGAACTTGTAATAGTAAAAAAAGACGATAAATACGCTTATCTTGTTTTCGAAAACAAAAATCTCGCCGAAATCGAAATCGAAAACATTTCCGAACTTCCGATCGGCACGAAATGCGTCGGTAAAGTTTCGTCTGTTTCAAAAAATATCAATTCGGCATATATAATTCTTCCGGATAAAAGCAAAGCTTTTCTTAAAAATATTCCCGAAGGATTAAAATGCGAGCAAAACATTCCGGTTGAAGTAACCAGGTCTTCTTCGAAAGGGAAACTCATGTCGGTTTCCGTCATAGATGAGGACATAGAGCATAAGAGCGATCTTACGATTATTTCCATGGGCAAAAGAGTATATGAGGATCTTTTGTCGAGATATTCTTTCGATTTGATTTTGACGGATGTTGATGAAATATATGATGACATATCAATATATTGCAAAAATCAAAATGTCCTTGATTTGTCACGAATACACAGGTATAATGATTCCATGGTGAAACTAAATGTTCTTTATTCGGTTACGAAACGTATCGAAGAAGCTACATCAAAGCTTGTCTGGCTTAAGAGCGGAGCCAACATTTTGATCGAAGAAACCAATGCTTTCACCGTTATCGACGTCAATTCCGCAAAGAACGGAAAGAGCGGAAAAATATCATATCTTGATATTAACAAAGAAGCTGCAGACGAAATTTTCAGGCAATTCAATTTAAGAAATATTTCCGGTATTATTCTTGTTGATTTCATTAATATGAAAGCCGAAGAAACAAAAGAACTGTTCAAATATTTAAACGAATTGTCAAAGCATCAGAAATCATTCACCAAAGTGGTTGACATAACTGCTCTGGGGATAGCTGAAATAACAAGAAAAAAACAAGGCTGCACATTAAGCGATATCATTTGATTTATAGGTTTTGTGACTTTTGTTAAAAAGCCGAAAAGTGTTTTTGGTTATTGTTACATAACTCAAAAAAATAACTTGAATAAATCAATGGAATTTGTTAATATTATTAAGTGATATAAAGCGTTCGAGTTAGAATCTAATTCTGTTAGATTTTATCTTTTTTCGCTTTTATTATAAAAAATTTATTCTTAGCCCATGTGATAGGGGAACGAAAGGGAGGTTAACAAGATGGCAACTGCTCAAGTTTTTTCTTGTAATTATAGCGGCAGCATCAAGAATAAGTTGCTTAAAGGCGGAGATAAGTTGTTCTTAAAGATCGAGGACACAAAGATTTCCGGAAAGGCTTTCATTTGTAACGAAGAAGGCCGTAACGGATATATCGATAATTTCGAATATCCCATTAACGATGTAAGAGAAGTATATAAGGGTGATTATCAG
>JAGADU010000089.1 GCA_017613435.1 Lachnospiraceae bacterium
AAAAAGTCCGTGCCGTTTATCGAAGTCCACGTACTCTTGATTACGTCTCCTTCTTTCCAGAAAAGAATATTTATCGAACTTAATCCGGAATTGTTGTTTCTTCCTTCCTTCTCGAAATATACATAATCCATTTTTTCTTCTTCTAGGATGAGCGTTGCGGTTTTAAGGACGTTCCTGTCTTCGTCGCTTGCAAAATTGCCGTCATCTATATCGTTCCAAGGAAGCGCCAGATCTCTCACGTCATACGGCCACATGTAAATTGCGCGGGAGAAATCCGTCGATACGGAATTCTTTGCATCGTTCCATGTGCTTTCGTCCGACTTTTCCCATTCGGTTCCGTTATAAACAAAAAACTCCCCCGCCTGAGAATAAAGCGCCCTGTCCACCGTATACGATGCTTTATTTTCGGGAAGCGCTTTGGTTACTCCGTACTCAAGGGGAGCCTTGGTCCAAACCATGAACATGGTTACATCCGTAACATCTCCGACCGCAAGTTTTTTGGCACTCTCTCTCATATCGCTTGAGATGCCGTTGCCCGCATCGGAATAAACCGTCGACAAAACGGACTGCGTTGCCGCCAGACTTTTTGCCGCGTTGTTTTTGTATTCTTTTTCCCTGGCCAGATCGATGAAGCCGATAAAAGCGGGAATCGCAATGGCTGCAAGAATTGCAACAATCAATATAACAACAATAAGCTCCACCAAAGTGAAGCCCTTCTTTTTTGTGTATATTTTTTTATTTGACAATTCTCCCGACATTATGCATTCTCCTATGTTTTTTATCGGAATCGAGTGCATTAATGTTTATATTTGTTTCTTATATTTATGCATAATTATAAATTCAATGATTATTATACTACAAATTATCGTGTTTTCATCATTATCGAATACATTTTATTGTGTTTTTAAGCCGTTTTTCATCCTTTAGTATGACCGTTTGGGGACAAAAAAAGATGCGCTAAAACCGCACCTTAAATTTGCATTTTTTGTCTAAATAATCTTTATTCCGAAAAACAGAATCAGAATATTTTTTACGATAACCGAGAGAAAGAGAATTCCCAAACCGACATACATGAGGATGAAAGGATTGAGCTTTTCGAAACATTTTTTGCGATGTCTGAAAAGAAAGGAATTGATTATGAAAAAGAAATACGAAAACATGAAATATCCGACAAAAGGATGGTAAAGAAGGCTTTTTAAAATATGCAGGTGAACGAAATAATTAAACGCCCTCGTTCCGCCGCAGCCCGGACAGTAAAGCCCCGTCAGCCTGTAAAAAGCACATTCCCTGCCGCTTGAGACCAGGTTGTTTCCGAAAATCAGAAAAAAGATTATCGATAAGATGACAAGGGGCAGAATAACAAGCGCAATCCTGTACATAATCAGATAATCGTGATCCATTTCTCTTAAATTTTTCTTTTTGCAATAATCGTCTAATTTGGACATTTTTTTCGATCCGGATTCTTTATTGTCTAAAAAGGCTTTATAAAAGCGCCCTTCATGTTATAATGATTCATGCAAACCAAACCAAAAAACCGATACGGAGGTCAGTATGTGGATTGCAAATAATTGGAAAGATTATGAAGTAATAGATACATCCGCCGGGGAAAAACTCGAGCGATGGGGCGATTATCTGCTTGTCAGACCCGATCCCCAGGTTATTTGGAACACTCCCAAAAACAATCCCGGCTGGAAAAATTTCAACGGACACTATCATCGAAGCAACAAGGGCGGCGGCGAATGGGAATTCAGAAAACTTCCCAACGAGTGGAGCATTTCCTACTCTTCCCTCACATTCAATCTCAAGCCCTTTGCTTTCAAACATACGGGTCTTTTTCCCGAACAGGCAGTCAACTGGGACTGGTTTTCATCGATAATAAAAGACAAAAAATCTCAAAATCCCGATAAGGAATTCAAGGTTTTAAACCTCTTTGCCTATACGGGCGGCGCGACTCTCTCGGCCGCTTCTGCGGGTGCTTTCGTGACCCATGTGGATGCTTCCAAGGGAATGGTTTCGTGGGCAAAAGAAAACGCCCTCACATCGGGTCTTGAGAACGCTCACATAAGATGGCTTGTCGACGATTGCGTAAAATTCGTCGAGAGGGAAATCCGACGCGGGAACAAATACGACGGAATCATAATGGATCCGCCTTCGTACGGCAGAGGTCCCAAGGGCGAAATCTGGAAAATCGAAGAAAGCATTTTCCCTTTTTTGGAACTTACGGCAAAGCTTTTATCCGATGACGCATCCTTCTTTTTAATCAATTCGTATACAACCGGTCTTCAGCCCGCGGTATTGTCATACATGATAAACACCTGCATCAGATCGCGTTTCGGCGGGGAGACAATCGCAGACGAAATCGGTCTTCCGGTTTCCGAAAGCGGACTCGTGCTTCCCTGCGGCGCAAGCGGAAGATGGTATAAATAATCAGTTTGCCGTAAAAATCGCTATGTTTCCGATTCTGGCCTCAAGCGAATAGCCGTTGCTGCCCATGTATTTCGACAAAAAGACGTTCTTTTTGTTGGGATCGTCCTCATCGACTTCAAGTATGTTTTTGCAATAATCGGTGTTGACGAAAACAACGGGTTTTTCGTCAAGCTTTTCAAAATCCTCTACAAACTCCCCATAGGAGAACGAACCGAGATCCGGCCATGTGTGAGAAATCGCGCATGGCATTTTTAATATGTATTCGAGGCCCGGAATATCTCCGTAATAAACGGCCTTTTTACCCTTGTATCCGTTTGATTCGATATATACAGTCAGTTCTTCGACAATCGCTGCTCTCTCGGGATTGCTATGCATTCCGACAAGCACTTCGTTGCCTTCGATTTTGGTGTGATTTTTGTAAGGAAATCCGCTGTCACGGAAGATAAAGACGATTCCGAAAAGGAAGCAGTTTACAAATATCGTCACAAGAAGAAGCGCAACGGTTATACGTGTCGCAACCATCGTGTTCTTCGCTTCCAGATCGAGCAGTTCGTAGAAATTCCTTCCCTTGAAAAGTTCGTTCCAGCACATGAACAAAACCATCGGACCAACGATGAAAAGATTGTTCATAATCGGATAAAGCGCATTGTTGCTTCCGAGCGGCGTAATCCATATGATTACCAAAACAGCGGCCGCGAGAAGCTTGTGCGTTCTGTCGGTTCTTTTTCTTAAAAGCGTCCATACCGAAACGATGTTTCCTATGGCAAAGAAAACAATCATCCAAAAATACATTGAAGGATATTCGGCATATCTTAACGTGTAAACATGATTTCTGTATCCCCAGAAAAGGAATAAACCGTACAAAACAAACTGAGCGATAATCGTAAGTATTCTTGCGTAATGCCTCTTCATCAGCGCACTTACCGCAAAGCAAATAACGGTAATCGCTATGATGAAAATAAAACTCTTGTAATTGACGCTGTATCCTTTGATCATCGCAAAAACCATCTGCGAAGGCTTGTATCCCGAATTTTCCCCGGTCATCGAAAAGAGCGAAATTACCATATTCGGTATCGAAGAAAAGCCGTACATCAGTCCGACAATCAGCACATTGATGCCGATACCCAAAAAGAAGCCGCCGACACAGATTAACGTATCAAGGAATGCGTGTTTGAATTTTTTTCTCAGTGTTTTGGAATTGAGCCAGACAACAAGAATAAGGGCCGTCTCCGTAATGTTCGGAAATCTTACGAATACGTTGAACGCAAGAATGATTCCCGCGATAAAAAGTCCCCATCTTTTTTCCTTTGTCAGGGATTCGATAAGGATTATTACGGCAAGCGCAAAAAGAAGATATGTCAGGTAATTGTATATAAGAGCCGTGGGACACCAAAAAAGCGATATCGTCAGCAGTTCTCCGATAAAAACAATTACCCTTTGAACGTATTTTTTGAGGAAAAGGTACGAGGAAACGACCCCTGCCACGGGCAGGAGCGTTGTGTAAAATTTCATTCCGATCCATGTCGAACCGAAGGGAAGCCTGCCGAAGAGTTTGCCGAGCATATTGGCCCAGAATGTGGCAACGGTCCAGGTTAAATTCATCTTCTCGAGGTTTTCGAAATTACCGAAATTATATCCCGTATCGGTGAATTCAACGCCGAAAGCAAGATGCAAAAACGGCAGGAGCGCAAGAACCGCAATGAAAATGCAGTCCATGATTATATACTTTTTTTTATTGTTTTTTTCTTTGTCTTTTAATCCGGTGCTGTCCATTTATCGTTAATTCTCTTTTTTGCCTTTATCCATTCCGACTTTGCTTCTGATGACATACTGAGGCGAATTGTTCATGCAGATGTACATTCTTCCGATGTATTCTCCGATAAGACCCAGCATAAGCATAATCATTCCCCCGATGAATACAAGAACGGACATAAGTGCGGAGAATCCGGCCTGAACATCCGCTCCGAGGATGATTTTCTTTACGATTGTATATACGCCGTATAAAAATCCGCTGCAGGCGCATACACAGCCTATTGCGGTTGCGATTCTTAAAGGCTTGATCGAAAATGCGGTAAAACCGTTAAACCATAGCGAAAAAAGTTTGCCGATGGTATATCCGCTTTTGCCTACACTTCTCGCTCTGTGGTTGACTTCGACGTTTGCCACGTTCTTGGTCGCGCGAAGAACAAGTCCGATTACATATGCGTATGACTGTTCGTAACGAAGCATGTCGTCAACAACGAATCTTTTGGCCGCAAAATAACTCGAAACCTTTAATTCCTTCGGTTTTCCGAGCATTATTCTGGTCATTAATTCGTTAACCTTGCTACCGAAATTTCTGAATCCCGAATGCTGCTTTTTGCCGTAGCATGCATAGCAGACATCATATCCTTCATCAAGTTTGTCCAAAAGTTTGCCGACCTCGTTTGCCGGTGTCTGTCCGTCATCGTCAAGGCATACGACAACATCTCCCGAAGAATGTCTCATGCCTGCCATGAGCGCACAGTGCTGTCCGAAATTCCTTGCGAGATCGAGGCCGAGAATATTGTCGTTTTGTGCTGACAGTTCCTTTATGACTTCGAAAGTATCATCGGGAGAACAGTCATTTACAAGAATGATTTCGAATTCGTGTCCGATTTCGGCCATCGTTGTTTTGATTTCATCGACTACCCCCGTTAAAGTATCTTTCGATCTGTAACAGGGAATAACAAAACTGATTTTCATTTTTCCTCCGAAAGAATCATTGCATAAAGAACGACAGTCCCTGCGAAAGTCTTATGTAGAAGAAAACTCCGCAATATACCTGATACAAAAGTATCGCGAGGGCTGCGATGGAATATGCAATTCCCGCTCCTTTAAATTTGACTTTTTTATTGTCTGATATGTCCGTTTTATCGGACATATCGCAAATCCCGATATTCAAAAGCGACGATGCGTTTCTTGCAAAATAAATGATGCTTACAACGAATAAAACAAAGAGACAGAAATCGTATCCCCATGCAAAATTATCGTCAAGCTGTCTTTCGCCGACTTCGCGAAGAAGTATCAGCTGGACGAATCCGACAAACCACATCGTCCACGAAAGAAGAAAGAAACGGTGCGTAAGCCCTCTTTTCTTTTCCCTGAAATCCTTCACCGTATCCTTAAGTACCGGAATGATATTGTAAAGGAAAACCGCTATCGGAAACGCCGCCGAAAGTATCATCGTAAAATACGGTTTTTCGGCTCTTAAATACACTCCGTACAAAGGATCTATGATGATTTTGTTGCCGGTTCCCTCTCCGAACAAAACAAATTTCTGAAACAAAATCACCGCGATCGAAGGAATCACCGTAAGCGCACAGAAAAATATTCTCTTTAAGGGTGCTCCGAGTATTGCATCCGCTATAAGGAAAAGGAGTGCTGCGGGTGCGAAAATCAAAACAAAATTCGTTTTGACCGCGGTCGTAAGCGACAGCAAAACGGCAAAAGCAATAACGCTTCCCGCACTTAATCTTTCCCTGTAATTCTCGGAAATCAAAAGGAAGAGCATTATGACGATTATCGCGAAAAATTTCATCGCGATATATGTCGAATTATGCCATATCGTTCCGGACTGATAACCTATATATCTGTACGGCTGTATCGCTCTTATGTAAAAAGGCATCGCAAAAGTCGCACACGCGGTAAAAACAATCGCGAGCTTTGTTTCCGTTTTGTATTGTTTTAAAATCAAAAACGTTAATGCTGCGGCACCCGCTTCAAAAAAGCAAAGAAGGGAAGCCACGGCGAACGTGAAGGCGAATTCGGGAAGTTTGGAAAGAAGTCTTATGACAATTGCCATGAGGCTGTATCCCCAGCCGTTGAGCGCCATTTGGATATGTGCGTAAAGGTCCGATTCGTACAATCCCGTTTCCGGATATCCGATCTGTCTTATGTGAAGGCGCACAAGCGTAAAAGAATAAAACGCAAAGCAGAGTGCGGAAACAATAAGAAAAATCTTTTCCGATATTTTTTTGGTATTATCGTTTTTCAAAATCCTTCTTCTCCAGTTCCATGAAAAGCACTTCGCGCTTCGCTCCGTTTACAGTGATGCTTTCTTTTCGGCCTTTAAAGACAAATCCGGCTTTTTCGTAACTTTTGACGGCTCCGGCATTGTCTTCGTAAACCCTCAAAAATACTTTATCCAAATTCAATACTTCGAATGCATGCTTTAAAATAAGCCCGGCACTCTTCGTACCCACGCCCTTTCCTCTCGCGCTTTCTTCGCCGATGAAGATCCCGAATTCCGCTTCTTTTTTGTCGTAATCGATGTCCCTTAAATAAACGCTTCCGACGCTTTTTCGATCGAGCATGATAATAAACTGGTCAACTTTTTTTGTTTCGACAAAATTTTTTAACCAGTATTCGTGACTCTCTTTTGTGAAAAGTCTCTGATCGATAAAACGGCTTCTCACATAATCGGAATTTCTCCATCTGATGATGTCTTCGGTATCATCGTATGTAATTGGGCGTATGGTTACAATGTCCGTCATTATTTGTAAAACTCTTTTACCTTATCGATAATGTATCCGACTTCGTCTTCTTTTAATCCGTAATAAAGCGGAAGTCTGACCAGTCTGTCGCTCTCTTTGGTGGTATAAACATCCTCTCCGTTAAATCTTCCGAACTGCTTGCCCGCGGGAGCATTGTGAAGAGGTATGTAATGGAATACCGCAAGAATATCGTTTTCTCCGAGGAATTTGATGAGTGCGCTTCTTTCCTCGAGATCCTTGCACTTAAGATAGAACATGTGCGCATTGTGTTTGCAGTTTGCGGGAATGAAAGGTCTTTGAACTCTGCCCGCTTTGTCGAGATCTTCGAAGCCCTCGAAATACATGTTCCAGCTCTTCATCCTGTCTTCGGTGATTTTGTCTGCTTCCTCAAGCTGGGCATACAGATAAGCCGCATTCATTTCGCTGGGAAGATACGAGGAACCCGCATCGATCCATGTGTATTTGTCTATCTGACCGCGGAAATATTTTGCTCTGTTTGTACCTTTTTCCCTGATGATTTCGGCTCTCTCTATATCCTTTTCGTCGCGAATAAGGATTGCGCCGCCCTCACCCATCGAAAAGTTTTTGGTTTCGTGGAAGGAGAAACATCCGAATTCGCCGAAAGTGCCGAGAGGCTTGCCGTTATATTCGGCCATCACGCCCTGTGCCGCGTCTTCGATGACTGTAAGATTGTATTTTTGGGCAATCTCCATGATTTTATCCATTTCGCAGCCGACACCCGCATAATGAACCGGAACGATTGCGCGAGTCTTATCCGTGATTGCGTTCTCGATAAGATTCTCATCGATATTCATCGTGTCGGGGCGAATGTCCACAAACACGGCTTTCGCGCCGCGAAGAACAAAAGCATCCGCCGTGGATACGAATGTGTAACTCGGCATTATTACCTCATCGCCGGGCTTAATATCGCTTAAGATTGCAGCCATTTCGGTGGCATGGGTACACGAAGTGGTAAGAAGGGCCTTTGCGGTGCCGGTCTTTTGTTCTATCCATTCGTTGCACTTATGTGTAAACTCTCCGTCTCCGCAGATTTTCTTTTTTTCCACTGCCTGCTTGATATAATCCAATTCTTTTCCCGTATAGGGAGGTACGTTAAATCTGATCATTTTGACTCCGTTTTATTATTTTCTGATTTTTTGGTCTTTGTAAAAATGCCGAATATAAGTCTTCTCACCGAATCGATCAAAATTCCCG
>JAGADU010000090.1 GCA_017613435.1 Lachnospiraceae bacterium
ACCCCGAATGTTTTGTCTAACATTCGGGGTGCAGTTCAGATACATACCGGCTCTTTTATATTTATTCTTTGTCTTTAGTTACCAAAACTTCGCTCTCTCCGATGAGATTTCCGTCACCGTCATATACATATGCCTGAATTTTGCAATCAACACCGTATGTGGGATTAGAATTGAAAAGACACATTGTTTCCGTGTCACCGCTTTTATATTTATTTTTGAAAGTATCTTTCAAAACCTGATTGTTGGGGTTAACGACATATTTGACTTTTAATGTGGTTTCTCCGTCGGGAGGGCCTCCATCAAGCGTAATATGTACATACCATAAATCGTACATACTGAATGTTCGAATATTGGTTTCGTAATCCGAAGGCTCCGTGTTGAAAACTATAGTTGCGCGCCATTTGTATAATTCACGGTAAAGCACGTCTATATTTTCGGAAGTAAGCGTGGATAATATCTTTTCGGCCGTATCATAATCTTTGTCGTTAAGACAGAACAGCGCATAATTGTATCCTGCCTTTTCATACAAATCGTTTGTATCGGGAGTATAGTCTCTCGGAAGTTTGCTGAAATAATTATATGCTGTTTCATATTCGCTCAATTCAAGCTTTTTAACCGCATAATTATAATAGCATGTCTGCATATATTCGGAGGTGTCTTTATAATCTCCGATGCTTTCAAAGAGTTCCAGTGCCGTCACATAATCTTCATTTTCATAACAATTCACCGCTTCACGGAAATCAGCTTCCTTTATCATATTGTCGGAATCCCTGAAGCCGTCAAGACTCTTGAAAATCTTTTTGGCATCCCTCAATTCGCCTTCCTCCAGTTTATCAAGACCGGATTGATAGGTCTGCTCTTTGACGCAAAGATCCGCCATATCTTTGGAATCTTTGTAATATTTGTCGTTCAAAAAGACTTTTTCGGCTTCCTTATAATTGCCTGAATCCATAAGACTGCATGCGTAATTATAATTCGAAAGCTGTTTATAATCCTCGGATTCCTTGTATTTTTTCAACGAAGCAAAAGTATCCCTGGCCTCTTCGAACTCCTTGTTTTTGTAATGATTCATGGCCGATTGGTATAAGCTCTCACGTACAAAGAGAAATCCGCCGATTGCCGCCCCGAATAAAACAATTGTCACAAACACAGCTGCAATCGTGATGAACACCTTGAATCTTTTTTCCTGTACCCTTTTTTTGGCACTTTGCGCACGATATTTGCTCGCATTTTCTTCTATCTGTGCGAGCTCCTCCATATCCTTTGTCTCTCTTTCAAGGCGTGCTTTTTCTTCAAGGTCTTCCCAGCGGTTTTTGTCTTCTTCAATGGAATCGACTAAAGAACTGTTTATAACTTTATCCGGAGTGGGAGTAAAAAATCCGTTAAACTGACCGCCTTGGGATTTATCAACCGAAATCGCTTCGGGTCGCGGAGCGCTTACCGGAGTAACTGTTCTCCAGTTATCGTAAGATTCAAGTTCTTCGCGGGTTAACATCAGGCCGTGGCATCCGTATTTGGTGCAACCGCCGTTGGATTCCCAGCATTTTTTGTGATGAGGTTTTTTACATTCGCTGCAAAAAACCACATCTTCTCCGTCTTCAATCGGGAACAAACAATATGAACATATTTTGCCAATATAATCTGCCATTTTTTCCTCTCTTAACACATTTTCGCATTATATGAATATTTTAAGATAAATGGTAACAAAATGCAAAATTTTTTACCCTTTTATATTTTAATATTCTATTCCCATATCTTCGAGCGAAGTGTCAAACCAAATCATGCCCTTGTCGATGGCGGGAATCATGACCTTCATGTCCTCCCATGCCATATCAAGGAATTCATCACGATCATAATATGTGCCCCCGTCCGCCTGAGTCATGGTCATTAATTCCGCATCGGTATATTTTTCCCATCCCTGCGTATACTCTCCGCCTTCTTCGAGAACGGTAAATTCAGGATATGCAGCCGTTTTGAAAGAATCTTTGACCGTAAATAAATCCATAATATCCGAAGGTTCTCTGACAATCTGGAAATTATAATTGTATTTATGAAGTCTCATATTGTTTTCGCTAACCTCGCACTGTCCGAAATCGTAACGGATAATCGCCATATCTTTTCCCGACTTGTTTTTTGAAATATTGATGTAGAAATCTTTTTTAATGCCGGTGTTTCTGTCGTATGAGGAATATTCCAGGATTGCGGTATCCGGCTTCGATGATCTGTAAAGTACCTCATCGCCGTCGTTGAGCATACCGGGAGTACACTGACCGTAAGCCATAATATTTGTTTCTTCGTCATATTCTCTGCCGAAATATTCGAAAAGCGCATTGCGAAGATATTCGCTCCAATACATTTGACAATCCGTGCAATAACCGTTTTCAAACACATGATCGTTGCAAACCGAATGCTCTGTGGACAAAAGTTCCCCGGGATTTGCGTTTCTGTATTTATCCCCCAGATCGATACCGTAATCTTCCAAAGTCAGTCCGAGTTCGGGAAAAGCATTGTCAGAGAAAACTATCAGTCTCGAATAAATAATCGCCAAATCTTTTTTAAGATCGTCGGCATTCTGCTCTAACGCCGATTCGTCATAAGCTTCGTATTCGGCTTTGCCCTCGATTAAATCGTCGATATAAGATTCGATTTCATCAAGCTCTATCTCCGGACCGTTTATGAAGAATTCCGAGTCCGTATATCTGACATCCGCTTCAACGGATACTTTATCGGTCTCCTTATTGATGTATAAAGTAATTCCGTTTCCGAAAGTATCTTTGTAACCGAACGATACGCAGCCGAAGCAATCAGGATGAAATGAAGCGCTTCCGCGCATTCCTTCAACATATCTTTGTAAAAAAATCTGTCCGTCGGGTTCTTTGGAATCGTAAAATTCCGACACGTTTTTTAACCATTTTTCATCAAGTTTATTCACTTTTGCCTTGTCCGAAACGGGTGCGTTTTCGACAGACTCCGAAATCTGACCGGGATCGTTGTTTGTCACGTTTTCCCTGCCGTTACAGCCGGCGAACATAAGTGTTGCGGTAAGTATTCCGGTTGTGAATATTGCTATTTGTTTTTTCATTTCTTTTTCTCCTCTTCAAACCCCTGACGGAATGAATCTGCCGTCTGATTTTTCCTTCATGTTATATTATGCGACAAGCAAGCGGATTATACAGATTGTTTTGAGTGGAATAATCCCTTTTATTTTTCTATTTTGAAAAATCATCAAAAAACCGCCAAAACGGCGGCCGAAAATGTTTATGAAAATGCTGCGAGTACGGCAATCTGACCTTCTTCGTCAAGAGCTTTGATTTCAAGTCGGCCGTCTTTTTCAACGCAATAAAAAGAAAGGACACATCCTTCGAAGCAGGGATTTTTATAATGAATCTCAAACTCCCTGAAACCGCGTTTCCTTATCTCGCCCGCTGAAAATAGACCTTCGATTGCACGAATGTATGCAACGTTATTCATATGATCTCCGTAGTCGATATCAACGCTTCGAATCGTATATTCGCCCATGAAATCACCGTCAAAATCGCCTTTTAATCTGAGAAACGGCTCTTCAATTCCGACTTTGTCCGAAATAACAAGTTCTTCCGGGAATAGTCCCTTTGTTTTTTGAGGCACATGGCTTGCGGCATCGACTATCGCCCATTCGGTCTTGCCCTGCGCAATCACTTCGCCATCCCTTACAATCTCGTAATTTCTGTTGCAGCGAAGGACTCCCGCTTCCTCGGGCCATGTATTAATCGTTGTACTTTCCGCCATCCTCGCATCTTTTATAATCTTAATTCTGCTCTTGGTCGCAACCCAGAACAAACCTTTTTGGCTAAAGCCGGTAAACCCCATCCCGAGTGTCTCGGCATGAAGCATGGCAATATCCATAAAAAGCGCACCTATTGACGAAAAAGAAAGAGAAGCGTCGCTGTCACAAAGGCTCGGCAATATCGGTTGTTCTTTTGATAGAATGCTTTGCATTTATTTTCCTTCCCTCTTCTTCCTTCTCTGCTCTCTGTTGTCCTTCTCGGATTCAAAGAGTTCGCAATACTCTTTGTAATCATCGTCAATTTTCATTCTTTTCACCTGCGGCGTTTCCCTTGGCAAAGAATTCTTCTTTGGTGATTTCTTTGGTGTTGTCATATACTTCGCCCGATAGGTTGTTTACCTTATAATCCACATCATAATAATGCATTTCCATCGGATCTTTTTTGTTATGCTTAAGAACCGTTATCAGAAGAAAGACCGCTATTATAATAAAAAACGCAACACCGGCTAAAATCGTAAACGGTATTTTTACCAATATGGGAATATCAACAGGCAGCATCCAAACAGCCAATACGGCTACGGCTGTCAAAACCAAAATCGGAGTGATAATGCCTAACGCAATCTTGTCGCCTTTGGTAGGTTCCCAAGTTTTGCTTGCGTACGCTTCTTTGGCCTTTTTTTGTTTGTAAACCGATACATCAAATTTAACCGGCATATGAATTCTCCTTTTTATTCACGAGAGGTTTATCAGGTGATTATTCTTTTAGTTTCTTCTGTTTAATAGAATTACCAAACCGACCATGGCGGCAAGTGCCAGGATAAATACCACGGCGCTTACGGAAATAAACACTCCCATGGGTATTTCCTGTTTAAATATATTGCCGAAAGGATTTTTGCTTTTGACAAAATCCGGAGTATCGCTGGTTGATACACCCACGCCTTTTTGGTAATCGAATGACGGCTTTTCCCCGTCTCCTTCTCCGACTTCAACGAAATATGTAATCTTTTTTCCGTCAACTTTAATATCCATATATCCGCTTCCGTCCCGAAGTCCCTTCAGACGTCCGTCACTGTAACTCATACATTCTTCGTTTGATAAGCTTACGGCAGGCAGACAGTATTCGGTATCCGTCTCGATATAGCCGGCTCCGAAATATTCGAGTTCAAATTTTACCGGTATGGTTTCGCCTACTCTCACCTGAATTTTTTTGTTGTAAATCGAGCTTTGCGACATTCCTACCAGATAATCCGCCGAGAATATGTATCTCCACCAGTTTGTAAAATATCCGTCATCATCACGTCCGTTCTGATACGGCATATTGGAAAACCACCATTTAAGATGGGAAACATACGGTTCTTCGTCAGAATATACGGAATTGTTTATATACGCGGAATACGGATCGAAATCGTCTATCAGATCTCCCTTCTTCCAGTTTTTGTAATACTGTACGGGATCAGGATTGGTCAAATCAAAAAATTCTTCGGAATTCGGCGCATAATTGACGAGGCCGTATCCGTACACTTCCGTATTCCCTTTGGCGTTATGTTTGCAAAGAGTATATTTTTCCCAATCATTCAGTTCGGCGTAATTGCTTCCGTCGATACTGTTCTCCTCTGTAGGCAATACATCGTATCTGAGCGAAAGCATCATTTCCGCCATATTTCCGAAATTTTCCAGCGCAGCATCAAATTCCGAGAAAGTAACGGTAAGCACGGGGAAATTATCACATTCGGCCCTTACACCCATACCGTTAATCCAAAAAGGATTTCTTCCGATGATACAGGTCGGCGAGGGCGAAAGCGGATCGACTCCGATAATGAGTACCATATCAAATGCGCCGTCACGTCTCAGGCTGTCCAATTGACATCTTTTAACATAATACTCATAATCAAGGTTTCCGTAATTGTTATAGGGTCTGTATTTATCGCTTCGTATACCCTCCGCCCGGTTGCCGCGGCCATTCTCGTCTTTGGGGAAAATCTCCTGAAATGATTCGTTGTCGAGAGGATCCATATTAACGTAATGGGGAAACTCTCCGAGTTCAACGGTATCATCCCAATTGAATTGCACCGTATTGTGCGAAGCTTCTTCAATCGTGGAAATCAACTCGTAAACCGAGTCTTCATACGAATAACCGAAATAATCGGAAGCCGTGATTGATTTTTCGCCGTTTGCGAATGTACTGTCGTCAACAGACGTAAGCAAAGGGTCTATTACCAAAACCAAAAGATTGATTTTAACCTGTCCCTTGGTCGTTACGAGTTTCTCTTCAAGCGTTTCTTTTGCATCGGCTTTTACAGAAGAAAGCAAAAAAGCCGCCGGCAGAATCAGAGCCAGAACCAGGCTTAACATTCTTTTGTATACATTCATGATTTTACTGTTTTTTTTCAATTTCATGTCCCCCCGAAACGACATTACTGACAGAGTTTTGCAACTACCTCGTTTATAACCTTACCGTCGGCTTTGCCCTTAAGTTCAGCCATAACGGCTTTCATAATCATACCTTTGTTTTTGCTCGCCAATACTTCGGCAAACTTCTCTTTTAACACGCTCTCAACTTCGGCGGCATCAAGCATCTTGGGTGCGTATTCTTCGAATACCGCAAGACGCGCTTTGTATTCTTCCAGCAGTTCCGTTCTTTCGGCGGGACAGGTTTCAATCTGTTCTTTTACGCTTTTAACTTCTTTAAGAACCGCCTGATTTACGATATCCTCGGAAATGTTATCCCTGCATCCTGTGTCAATCGCAATCTTTTTTGCTGCCGACACAAGCACCGAAATCGAATCCTTTCTTGCTTTATCATGTGCCTTCATGGCTGCTATCATATCTTTTTGTAACTGTTCGAACTGCATAATGTTGCTCCCTTCCGTCATAAGCTTAAATAATCAATTGCTCTTATTTTTCCGTCATAATCATATTATCTTACGAATATGCGTTTTTAAATATATAATTTCGAAAAAAACCTTATTCTAAAATTCTCTCAGAATCAATTCCGTTATCCCGGGATTGCTGCCTGGGCGAATCTTCCTGACTTTCGGCACGCGCCCGTACGAAAACTCGTCCTCTATTGCTTCCCTGATGCGGGTTCCGCCGTGGTAACCGTGTATCAAACGAATGATGTAGACGGACCCGGACGCCCTGTTCACTGCTTCTTCGGCTTTTCTGACCGCTTCTTCGGCCCGAAGCCCGTGTAAATCTATTTCGATTATTCCCGACGTCAATTCCATATAATCACCGCTTTGTAACTTCATTCAACGACTGCGCGTATTTTTTTCTGATTATAAAAATCACAATATTTATTACCAACAAAAGAATCGTCCAAATAAATAGACTTATCGCCAGTTCGTACGACATGAGCGACATTTTCCGATATGTTATAAGTCTTTGAAGCTTCGGAATAAAATAGAATGCAGTTCCGACGACAAATTGCAAAAAAGAGGCAATCGCACAGATACCCATCTGTATTAAAGTCATAATCCAAATTATCTTTATCGATGTTCGTTTTGTTTCATCTTTCTTCGAAAAAAGCCCT
>JAGADU010000091.1 GCA_017613435.1 Lachnospiraceae bacterium
GGTACCGCCGGGTTCGGTCACTTTTACTTCCACTCCACTAACAGGATTGCTGTCCTGATCGATAACCTTAATGTCCAAAGCACCTTTATGAGGCAACTCTCTGATCTGTTCCTCGTGGCTGCTTACAGTATCAGCAGTTACTGTTACTGTCTTATCTCCTGCGGTTACGAGTTCATATCCATCGGGCGCGGTTACACTGATTGTATATGTACCAAGTTCGGCTGTGTAATCACTGCCGCTCTTGGAATACTCTGTAACTTTACCGTCTGCATTTGTTGTGTATGTCTTCTCTGTGCCGCTGGGTTCAGTTACTTTTACTGTAACTCCGCTTACGGGATTACTATCCTGATCTACAACTTTTATATCAAGTGCTCCCTTGGGTATACGAACTATCTGCTCCACATGGCTTGTAACATTATTCTCTGTTACATTTACCGTCTTTTCTCCTGCAGTAGCAAGTTCATATCCGTCCGGTGCTGTTACCTGAATTGTATAGGATCCTACTATGGTGGAATATTCACCGTTTGAGCCGCGGGAATATTTCGTCACTTTACCGTCGGAGTCCGTAGTATAGGTTTTCACATTTCCATTGGTTTCGGTAACCTTTACCGTAACTCCGCCAACAGGATTATTATCCTGATCTATGACTTTAATATCCAACGCTCCGGTAGGATCATACTTGTTGAAAAACGTTCCCAAGTCAAAATCCGACGCATGCATAAGAACATTTTCGTGATTTTTGTATACAGTCTTGGCATTATCACCCAAATACGTAATATGAGTTACCGTATAAATATACGATCCGGCATCGTTTTCAACATGAAGCTTAATTGTAATATATCCGTCAGAATTAGTAATATTTCCTTTCGTAATTCCTGCATCGACCTCACTTATCTTATAATAGAAATCCTTCTGACTTCCTCTGGGTACATAATAAGGAGAATTTGATTTTGAACTTTCTTCAAAAAATGTAAATGAAGGAAAATCAACCTTACTTGTCGATGAATTGTTTGCATACCATACTTCTTCGGTAGGTATCATAAACTCCGAATCTTCCATTCGGGTTATACCGAATGTATATTCATTAGGCTGAATATCAACTGTTAAATCTTTTTGAGTATTAATTCCATCCCATTCATGTGTAACACCCTTAATCAACGAAAAATGCATCTGATTAGGTCCATCGGTAGTAACCTGCTGGTCACCGCCTCTGTATATATAATGCCATTCTGCTTCATTTTTAGCTTCATCGGCAACTACCCAGCCTGCGGAACCTCCTCCGTTTTGGCTGAATACTACTTTTTTGCTGTAAGGTGCCAAAAAAACACCTGCAGACCCGGAGATTGTTACTTTTCCCTGAGTCCTCAAGTTCCAAATGACTTTCTGGCATATTTCCTTGTCAACATTGGTTATTGTCTGATTTCCCGAACCCTCATTTCCTGACCAATATGTACTGGAAGTAATTGTTTTATATGATCCCGAAGGCTGTTTGACCTTAACTACGATTTTTTCTATCGTTACGGAATCCGATGTACCTTTTACGGATCCGTCAGAACCGCTGTAATTAAATATAACTACCGTTGATGAATTCTTTTTTATGGTTATTCCCGAACTTGCAGCCATGCAGCGTTTCAAATCGCTGTCAACATCTATATAAACTACTTTGTCCTCAAATTCATCATCACTTAAATCGATAACAACCTGGTTTGAAGAAGTAAATGTTGCATACTGCTTATACTTCAGATAATAATCCGAGTTTTTGGCTTTAGCGGAAATATTATCCGATTCCGTTTTGATTCTGTCCATAAAATCGGACATCCACTGTGATACATTTGATTTTTCGTTTACCACAATTTGAGGTGAACTGGCAAAAAATGCGGTATCCAATTTAAAATGTGAAGTCTGATTGGAACTTGGAGTATAATTGTGATTGGAAAACTCGTTATACAACGAAGGGCTTAAATCGAATTTAAAAGTTCCGGCTGTATTTTTGGAAAGGCGCATTTGTGTCGTTATTTCGCCTATCAGGAAATGAGCTGTGCTTCCATTTTGAATAAAGTCTACATCATTATTACGTACTTCTCCGCCGACCGTTCTGTTGTTGACAAATTTATTTACGGCCATCGTAGTTTCCATATGTTCATTCTGAGTAAACACATTTGCTATAACGCCGAAATCAACCGCCTGATTCAGAATCGTATTGTAATTCATCTGTGCCTTGCTTTCCATTATGGCAGGTTTTTCCTTTGGATCTGCCGCCTTGGCGCGAAAGCTGACTGTCTCAAAGACAGACGGAAAAATCAAAACGCCCGAAAGAATTAATGTTGCCACCCTTTTCAGTAATTTGTTGTTTTTCATTGTTTTGCCGTTCCTTTTACTTATTTTTCTTCAACGAAAAAAAACTTAAACACATTTCTGCATTTAACTCCCTACCTGATTTCGGAGATTAAATAATCACCGATTTCTTTTGCTACTGCCACCACTCTGGTTGAGTTGGTATTACAAGTCGACAATACCAGTAGCTCATCATTTTCAGTAATTTTCTCGTTGGAAAAATAAGCTTTTTCATCCCCAAACGCTTTGATTTTCTCCAGCAGTTCTTTTCCGGCATTTTCGGTAAAGCCTTTGAAAACGTAAAGGTTATCCGAACCCATTTCCAAGCTTTGGCTCAGAACATGTTCATCGGAATAATAAGAACAGCATACTATCGAGTATACTTTTATTGAATCAGAAGTATATAGATATATCTTCTTATGAGATTCCAAAAATTCGTGATCCCTGTGCATTTTATGCAAACTTCCGAACATGGTTCCGTTTTTCATATTATGACCGTACACTACCGTTATCAAGTCATTGAAATCGGAATTCACATAATTTTCGACATATATGCATCCGGGATATCCTGTACTGTTGTCAATGTTATGTTTTAAGTAATAATTGTCACTGTCTTCTTTTTTTAAAATCGGATAATCAATTTGAGTATCCGGTATAAAAATATATGCTATAACATCAGAATTAATATTCTTGTATGCATCAATAGTTATAACACCGGGAAAATCAGATGGCAACTCTTTTTTTTCGGAAAAATCTTTTTTTCCCAAAGAACTGTCTTTATCGGAAGCATTTCTTTTATTATCCGCATTATTATTTAAGTTACTCCATGCTTCTTCTTTTATTGCTTCATAATAATCCTGTTGTTTCGCATTTTTCTTGTGATATTTTATCATGTAAGCAGCGAAAATAACCGTGATTATTACCGCAAGTTCAAAAAATATAACAAGTCCGGGATATTTTTTTATTATCTTCCGCATTTTTATCTTCCGTTAACAACTGAAAAATATTATACCGAGAAAGGATTTTTAAACTTCCGTTTTGATAATATCCGCACCGAGTTTTCTCAGTTTCTCGTCAAATATCTCGTAACCTCTTTCGATATATTCGATTCCGTCGATTTCAGATTGCCCTTTTGCTGCAAGCGCAGCCAGAACAAGTGCCGCCCCCGCTCTTAAATCGGGTGAAGTCATATTGGCTCCCTGATAATAATCCACGCCTTCGATATAAGCCGTGGTGCTCTCGTCCACAACTATATTGCAACCCATTTTCTTCAATTCGTTGACATACATGAATCTGTTGTCGAAAATCGATTCAACCACGGTCGAACATCCGTCCGCAAGCCCGAGCGCAACCGAAATCTGCGGCTGCATATCGGTCGGAAAACCGGGATAGGGAAGCGTTTTAACCTGTGTTCTTTTTAATCTGTCCTTGGGACCTATTACTCTCACCCAGTCATCGGATTCTTCTATTTTGCAGCCGATTTCGCGAAGTTTCGAAGAAATACTGTCAAGGTGAGTGGGAATTACATTGTTAACGGTAACGTCTCCGTGAGTGATTGCCGCGGCCATCATAAATGTTCCCGCTTCAATCTGATCGGGAATAACCGCATATGAACCGCCGCGAAGAGAAGGTACTCCGTTTATTCTTATCTTGTCGGTACCCGCACCCGTAATGTGTCCGCCGATACCGTTTATAAAGTTTGCGACATCAACGACATGGGGCTCCTTGGCAGCGCCTTCGATAATGGTTTTGCCGGGAGTAAGAACAGCTGCAAGCATAATGTTTATGGTAGCCCCTACGGAGACTTTATCCATGTACATTCTTGTTCCGTTCAAAGGTCCTTCGGTACCGTCCACAACGATTTCCGTCGCCGTAATCTTAACGTCGGCACCAAGGGCTTCGAAGCCTTTTTCATGCATATCAAGCCCTCTTCCGCCGATATTGCATCCGCCGGGAAGAGGGACCCTTGCCTGTTTGTAACGTCCGAGCAGAGCACCGGCAAAATAATACGATGCCCTGATTTTCTTGATGCTCGGATTATCCACCACGTATTTGTTGATGGTGGAAGTATTAATCTTAAGCGTGTTGTTGTCAACATACTCAACATCGGCACCGAGATTCTTCAATGTTTCGACCATGATAATCGTATCATTGACCTTCGGAACATTCTCTAATGTAATTGTTTCATCCGTAAGAATCGTAGCTGCGAGAATCGGCAGCGCGGCATTTTTGGCACCGCTTATTTCAACCGTTCCGTTTAGCGCAACTCCTCCTCTTATTTTGTAAACTTCCATCTATTACCTCTTAAAGGTTAGTTAATATAATTCAAAGGATTGACGGGCGTTCCGTTTAGGATAATCTCGAAGTGGAGATGAGGTCCCGTCGAAACACCGGTACTTCCCGATAAAGCAATCTTTTCTCCCTGAGATACGCTCTGACCCGAAGAAACAAGTATCTTACTGAGGTGGGCATATCTGGTCTGAGAACCGTCGGGATGAGTAATAAGAACCATATATCCGTATCCGCCGCTCCAGCCTGCAGCCGAAACGGTACCGCCGCTCGAAGCCACAACGGTACTACCGATGGGAATGGCAAAGTCAACACCCTTGTGATCTCTCGAACCGATACCTCCGGGTGAATTTCTTCTGCCGAATCCGCTGGATACTTTACCGCCGGAAACGGGCTTAATATATGTCGGAGGAACTTTGGTTCCTCTTTCGACTACTTTGGCAACCGCCTCAAGCAGAATTTCTTCTTTTACGATATTTCTGCTGACGGAAGTGTCGTTTTTGTATGTTACGTCGCTTACTACTTTTCTGAAGCCCGCCGAAGGCTCGGTAAGCGTAACCTGCTTGGTAGTGTACCAGTCATTGTTGTCTATGTAAATAATATCGGCTTCGTAACTTTCCTCAACAATTTCTCTTCTGGTCCAAAGAACCGACAATTCGGGTTCGGGAACCGTAATAATAAGGCTTTGGCCGGCACGAATCGTGGAATTGGCATCCTTGAGGTAATCGCTGTTAAGTCTGATAAGTTCGTCAATGGAAATATCTTTTTTGGCGGCAATTCCGGACAGGGTGTCTCCGGGCTGAACTTCGTATATCTGCTGGGTTTCCTGCATTTCCGTCAAAAGATACAATGCGGTATCGACATCGACTATTTCGCTCTTGGGAATATATGTCTCTGCTACTTCGACTTCCTCCGCAAAACCGATGCTTGTGATACCCTGAGTAATATCCTTGAAATCAAGATATTCGATAAGTTCGGCTTCCGTAATGTTTCTTCCGGTAATGTTTTCGGCTCCCGCATTAAACGATATCGAATCATAAGCCACGTTTTTTCTCGTCAGTTTTGCCGTAAGCGTGGACATGATTCTGTCCTCGTTTACTTCGGTTTTGACTTCGTATTCCCCGTCCTCGTCATATTTGGCAATTGCTCTGGTCAAAAGCTCGTCAACGTCTTCGGCTTTTTCGAGGTTTATCGTTGTATTGTTGACTTTAACCATATATGCTCTCGTCATCGTTTCTTTTTGATGATTTTTGAGAGATCTTTTTATCTTTTCGTAAACAACGTCATCCTCGTCGACCTGTTTGTAAATGGCTTCCTCACCGATTATTTCCTTGTGAAGATTTTCAATCATGTAAAGGTTTTCCTGCCCCGAAGCAAGTTCCTCTCTTGCCTGATTGATAAGGTTATTGGCCTTCTCCACGCTTTCGACGGTACCCATTTCCTCCCCGAAAAGCCAGATTGTAAAAAGGTTTTTGCCTTCGGAAGAATAGGTGGTGAAATTTGGCAACAAAAACAAGCCTAAAACAAAAACGGATAGGCTTGTTATTATGAATGTCGAACAGATGCGTTTATGATGGTGCGTTAAATTTTTCATAAATAAATCGACAGTGCGGTAAAACTAATCAAAAATGCCCAGTGCCAAAAGCACGGTAGCGGCAAGGTTCATTACCCCGAGCACTATCGCGAAAGTAACCATAAGCTTCGTGGACTTAAGTTTGGAGTAAAGCTCTCTGTTATGCTTTGTAAGGCCTTCGGTCTGACTCTTGAATTCGTCAACAACCACAGCCTGAACGTTACGGTATACCTTCACATTCTCCTTATGTACAAAGTCGTCAGACTGTTTAAACATTTCCATGAGGGCTCTCTTGTCTTCCTCTTCTTTGATCTGACGGGCTTCTTCTTTTTGCTGTTCTTCGAGAAGTCTTCTTTCTTCCTCCTCGCGTTTGAACATTTCTTCTTCCTCGCTGGGACGGTTAATCGTCTCAATGCCGGAACGAATATATTCAAGATGATCGGCGATTTCTCTGTTTTCTCTTCTGATTGCAAGCAAAGCGTTGTCGACGCTTGTCTTAACGCTTGTCTTTAATTCATCGTTGGAATTCTTGAGTTCTGCCGTTGTATTCTTAATCTCTTCGCTCGAAGACAAAATTCCTTCAATCGAAGAATTCATTGCATCGGCCGAATTCTTAACCTCGGCTGCGCTCTCTTTGAGATCGTCCGCACTGCTTCTTACAAGATCCGAAGCGTATCTGATGTCATCCGCAGATCCCTTGAAATCCTCCGCTATCTGTTTAACTGCGGCAACCGATCCCGAAACTTCCATCGAAGACTGCTTCATCTCGTCAACGGGAACCATCAATGTGTTATTGACCGACTCGTTCAATGCGCTTCCGACGGTAGAATCGAGGTTGCTTAAAGCTTCGTCGATGGCTGTAATGATTTCGGCCGAAAGCTGCTTTGAAACCTCAGCGCTTTCGCCTTCTTCGCCCTCCGCATGACTGACCTGAACCTTGTTGATGGATTCGTCAACCAATGCATTGATTTTATCCGTAAGCTCGGAGTTTTTGTAATTGAGTTTGCGCATATCCTGAAGAATTGCCTCATACTGGGCCACCTGTTCCTGAAGACGGCGCATTTCGTTGGCCTCTGCCTGGGCGTTGGCTTTAATCATCTCCTGAGCGCTTAATTTCTGTGCAATTTTATCTGTAAAATTATCCATGGATAAAACTCCTTAACCCCTCTTTATAGTTAACCCTAAATCGCATTATTTAAATTTTATCATTATTTACGAGATTTGACAACTTATGTATTCTAAATAATCAATAAAAAAACTACAAAAAAACTCACTTTTTATTTGGAATTTGTCCACAATTGTTCATACATTTTTCACATATTAAAAATATACTTTACTTAAAACAACAAGTGATGCCCCTATTCAATTGCGTCACTCCTCATTTTTAGTATTTTTATACTTTTTATTCATTTTCTCCTAAGAAAGACCCATTCCCCGGGTCTTTCTTATTTTTTTCCTTTTTTCGGTAATCGCAAACAAAAAACCGCCCCTTTTTCAAGGAGCGGTCATTCTCTTTTATGTCTATACTCTCTGTGCCTTCATGAGACGCTTGTTTTCATACATTCTGTCGTCAGCTTTTTTGAATATCGTTTCGATGTCGTCGTATTCGATTTCTTCGAAATCCGCCATACCCGAAGCGACCGATACCTTGCTTAAATCGGGAATGGGTTCGTTTTGGAGTCTGGCGACTTCGCTTCTGAATTTCTCAAGCAGTTCGTATCTCTCGTCGTAATCGGAATTCTTGACGATGGCTACAAATTCGTCGCCGCCGACTCTGAATACCGGCGAATGCTTGAATGTATTGCATATAAGTTCGCTGGAGTTCTTGATATAAATATCTCCGGCGCCGTGTCCGTATGCGTCATTGATCTTTTTAAGATTGTTAAGGTCAAACATAACGGCAGCAAATCTTGTTCCGTCCTGTGCAAGATAACGGCTCTTTAATTTGCTCTTTTCGTTCTCGTACGCGGTTCTGTTCTTAAGCGAAGTAAGCGCATCCGTCTGCATGAGTTCCGACAGTTTGTCGTTTAATGCGGTTAACCTGATATTTGTCTTGTAATGCGAAAGCGACTGCGTGATGCAGGATTCGTATTCCCAGTAAACCCAGTCTCTCACGCCGGACTCGGTATAAACCATGACAAAGTATCCGACTACGAATGAATCGATAAACAAGGGCATGAGGAAATAAATCTCTCCTTCCTCGGTGCCGTTGTATTCGGGAATAACCTGTTTTTTGGGCATCATGTAATCCGTTTTGATGCCTACGCCGTTCTTTCTGGCCACAACAACCTGCATCTTGTCGGAATATTTGGCTACGGGCAGTTTCTCGACTTCTTCATGGGCGATTCTCTCAATCATGGGATCGATCATAATGTAAACCGTCTGAATGTCGGGATGTCCGGTCTGATATATTGCTTCGCGAAGTTTTTCGGGAAGAGTGGAGAAGCGGCTCGATTCCTGGAAAGCGGCTCTTATGTCGTAAATAAGACCCTTTCTGGTTGCCGTTTCGTATTGCTTGCCTATGAGGGCGTGGCAGAACAGTCTTCTCATTTCGTCCTCGTTTCTGGGATTCTCGCATCCGCAGCTTTCGCCGGGTTTGAATTCGCCGTCGATATAGCTTTCTCTCGGAACTTCTTTATTGTCAAACAAGTCAAGCGCAAGCTGAATGCAGAGCATGCCGATTTTGTCATAACGCTGATCGATGGTCGCAATCGAAGGGAAATATGTCTGTCCGGCTTTTACAAAATCGAAGCCCGTAACCAGAACGTCTCTCGGGCATTCTATTCCCCACTGTTCAAGTGCCATCGTGGAAGAAATCGCAAGAAAGTCGTTTGCGAAAATCATTGCATCGGGAAGACTTTCTTTGGTCGTATATTTGTGATGAATGATATCCATTGCGATATCGGATTCCCAATCCGTATAATATATTTCGTCTTCGGGCAAAACAAAATCTTCATGTTCTTCGGCAAATTCTTTGACTGCCTGAAGTCTCTTGTTGGAATCGCCGTTGTCTGCGGGTCCCCCGAAAAATACAACCTTACGGACATTGTGCTTGCTGTAAAGATGCTCGCAAAGTTCCTTCATTGCCACACCGTTCTTTACAAGAATACCGTAAAATCCGGGATGGTTGTCTCCTATACAGATTGTGAGAATTCCCGCCTTTTCGCAATTTTCGTATATTTTTTCTCTTATGGCGGAACTGTTCAATCCCTGCGAGAAGACTATCGCAAGATCGAAGTCATTCAAATCAGGGAATTCATGAATGGACATTTCGCTTATGTTATTGCTTTCGGGTCTGCCGTAGGAATTGGCCGCAAGGAAAAAGAAGGTATCTATCGCTTTACCTTTAACCGCCTCGGTATACCCTTTGAGGAAGGATGACAAAATGTCATTACTCCAACTGTTTGCAAATATCGCTATTTTTTTGTTCATACTGTTTCGGCCTCCCGAATTGCCCCTTTGCTGTATAAAATCAATCAAAATAACCCCTGTACTCAACTTTTATGTCGGAACCGGGAAATAAATGATTGTACAATTCCACAAAATAATCATCCGTCATACTCGCCAAGAAGTCAACCACCATTTCTTCAAAACTTTCGTCACGGTAACTCCCGATTCGTCTGTACGGCTTTGTAATCTTTTCAATGTAACTTAAATGATGCCTGTAAAATACGGTATCCTCGCTGCCCGACTTGGCTTCTTTTAACAGTTCGTCATAAAGTTCGTCGAACATCGGATAAATTTTTTCTTTATACACACTTTCTATTTTATCACTTAAATAGATTTTTTGGTAATTTTCTTTTTTTGCTTTTGAAAAACTATCAAAATAATCGTCATCCATCGCGATAAAATCCCTGCCGTAGCTGTTTTCGATGATGTTTACGATCATGTTGTTGATAATCTCGGCATTGGTCTTTCCTATGACTTCCGAACCGAATTCGCTCTCCGATTCGATAAAGCCGAGTTTGACGGCATCCTGACGGTCCTTGCCAAGATACGCGATAATGTCGGACACTCTCACGACGCATCCTTCGAGCGTTGCGGGAACAAGTGTCTTGATGAAAGCGCTGTTTTCATAGCTTTTCATCATTTTATCGTCAAATATTTTAAAATCTTTATACGGAACGGGCTGATATTTTTTGCATTCGAATTCACCGTTGTGGCAAATTATTCCGTCAAGAGTCTGAAGACTCAAATTCAGAGGAAATACGGTATTCAAAACCCTCGCGGAATGAATGTTGTGATTAAAGTGTTTGCCCGTAGCCCCATAAAGAATTTCGTCGAGTTTTCTTTCTCCCGCATGACCGAACGGAGTGTGTCCGATATCGTGTCCGAGAGCCGCCGCCTCTATAAGATCGCAGTTCAAATTCAGCACGCTTCCGATATTTCTGGCAATTCTTGCCACGAACTGAACATGGGTGGCACGCCTTGAAACATCGTCGTTTTTGCAAAGGGAAAATACCTGCGTCTTATCCATGTATCTTGCATAATAAGGGCAGTGCATGATTTTTTCGCAGTCTCTGACAAAAGCCGGGCGCCAGAGATTCGCCCTGTCATGGTCCATCTCACGTCTTATCGCATCTTCATCCCTGAAAGCGTAAGGATTGACTTTGCCGCAAGCTCTGTCTTCGCGAATTCTTTTTTGTAATTCTTCACTGAGATTATGATAAATTGCCATTATTTCCTCTTTGTCAAAAGAAAACGGAGTTTCGTTTATTCCTCTTTGCCGCTCTCAAGGTTTTCCCTTGCCACGGCAAGCATCAGTTTGATACGGTTTTCCTGATTGACCCTGGTCGCACCCGGATCGTATTCGATATCGACCGAATTGATTTTGGGATTGATGCGTCTGACTTTGTTGAGCATGCCTTTTACCGCAACATGGCAGGGAAGACATCCGAAAGGCTGAACGCAGATGATATTCTCGTATCCGTGTTCCGCAAGTTCAAGCATCTCCGCAGCCAGATACCATCCTTCTCCCATGCTGTTGACGGTGTCTATGATACCCTTTGCTCTTTTCTTTAAATCCGTAACTCTCTCGGGAGCCGTAAACTGCGGCCATTTTTCGATACCCGAAATGAGAAGGTCTTCGATAAAGAAATAATATTTCATTACGATTTCCATAATGATTCTCTTTAAAGGCTTACCCCCGTATGTGCGAAGGTCTTCGAGCGCTCCGTTGGTTTTGTATGCGCCGAATCCGAGAACCGTCGGAATCAGATATTCGCAGTCCTGCTCGGTTAAGAATTCTTCGAGATGGTTGTTTCCGGGTACCGAGTATTTAAGATAAAGTTCGCCGATTACGGCAACTTTTACTTTGGGCACCTTTTTGATCTCAATTTCGGAAAAGGTACGGCATATTTCATCGACGGTTTTTTTCATCGCCGAAACGCTGAAATTCTTTCCTTTCGAGAATTTCTTTCCGAGTTTCTCTATCCAGTCGTTCAAAAGAGCATCGGTGGCTCCTTTTTCGACTTCGTAGGGTCTGACCTGATTTGACACAAGATTGAGAGCATCGCCGTAAACAAGTGCCGCCGCCGCGGAACACAAAGTCAGGGGCGAGAGAAAAATACCCGGAGCGTATTCCATATTCCATGTGTTTGCGGAAATAAAAGGAACATTGGGATATCCCGCTCTCTCAAATGCTTTACGCATGAGGTTGATATAGTTCGAATCCCTGCATCCGCCGCCCGACTGCGTGATAATCATCGCAACCTTGTCGGGATCGTATTTGCCGCTCTCCATGGTCGCAAGCATCTGACCCGTTATGAGCGAACAGGGATAACAGATATCGTTATGAACATATTTAAGACCCTTTTGAATAACATCCGGACCTTCGTTTTCCATGATGTCAACTTTGTATCCGACTCTTTGGAATACAGGACGTAAAAGCCTGAAATGAATCGGACACATCATCGGAGAAAGAATCGTATAATCTTTCTTCATCTTTTTGGAAAACATTATTTTTTTGACGAAATGAGGACTTTGACCGTTATTGCTCATCACTTGCCCTCCTTTGCGGATTCTATTGCGGCAATAAGACTTCTTAATCTTATTTTGACCGCTCCGAGGTTTGTAACCTCGTCTATCTTGATCTGAGTGTAAAGTTTTCCCCTGCACTCAAGTATTTCTCTTACCTCATCGGTTGTAAGCGCATCGAGACCGCAGCCGAAAGATACGAGGTGAACCATGTAAAAGCCGTCGTTTTCGGCAACATATTTTGCCGCAGAAAACAGTCTTTGATGGAAAGTCCACTGGGCAATAATATTCGTATTGAATTTTGCGACTTTATAAGACACGCAGTCTTCCGTTACGACCGCAAAACCGAGTCCAGCGATAAGTTTGTGAATACCGTGATTGACTTCGGGATCGGCATGGTAAGGTCTGCCCGCAAGAAGAATTATTTTCTTGTTTTCTTCTTTGGCTCTCTTTATGATTTCATCGCCCTTGGCCCTTACTTTCGAAACATAATTTCCGTATTCGGCATATGCCGCGTTGCAGGCTTTTTTTATCTCACCCGACGAAAAAGCCGTATTTAATCTGTTTTCAAGAATGGCTTTAATCTTTTCGGGGAATCTGCTCTTTACGTGAGGTCCGACATAATCGGATATATAAACGATATTTCCGAAATTGACCGTATTTGCCCCGATTACTTCGGGATAGCCCGAAATTACCGCGCAGTTATAGTTCTTTCTGCCCTTTCGCTCGTCGAAATGATAAGTCATTCCGGGATAGAAAATGACATCGACACCCATATCAATCAGTGTCTGAATATGACCGTGCATCATTTTCGCGGGGAAGCAGACGGTGTCGGAGGGAATCGTTCCCTGACCTTTGATATACATCGCTCTGTTTGAAAAACCGGAAGTTTTAACGGTGTATCCGAGCGATTTGAAAAATGCGTACCAGAAAGGAAGCATTTCATACATATTCATGGCAAGAGGAATGCCGATGACTTTGTTTCTGTCCGATTTATCGGACATGTCATTCTTTTTTGTCACTACTTCGGAATCGGTTGTTTCCGAAGCGTTTTTCGTTTCGTCTTTTACGTCCGAATATTCCTTAAGCAGGGAAATTTTGTATTCGTACATATTTAACGAATCGTCCTGCGCTTTTTTCGTTACGGGTTTTTCGCATCTGTTTCCGCCGATGAATTTTCTGCCTCCGCTGAACGTGTTTACTGTAAGCTGGCAGTGATTGTTGCATCCGTTGCAGGTGACGGATTTAACGTCATACGAGAATGTTTTTAATTCCTCGTCCGAAATGACGCCTTCGTAATCCTTATCGTGCGAGCCGCCTTTTCTCAAATACAGTTCTTTGGCGTACAAAGCCGCACCGTATGCGCCCATCATACCCGCAATATCGGGTCTTATGACATTTACGCCCATTTCTTTTTCAAATGCGCGAAGAACGGCATTGTTTAAGAAGGTTCCGCCCTGTACGACAATTTTTTTGCCGAGCTCGTCCGCGGAATGAACACGGATAACTTTGTAAAGTGCGTTTTTGATAACGCTTATCGACAAGCCTGCTGATATGTTTTCAACAGTTACGCCCTCTTTTTGAGCCTGTTTTACGGACGAATTCATAAATACCGTACATCTTGAGCCGAGATCCACGGGATTGTCTCCGAAAAGGCCGAGATTGGCGAATTCCTCGATTCCGTAGCCCATCGAAGAAGCAAATGTCTGAAGGAACGAACCGCAACCCGAAGAGCATGCTTCGTTAAGGAAAATATTGTCGATTGCACCGTTTCTGATTTTGAAGCATTTCATGTCCTGTCCGCCGATATCGATAATGAATTCGACATCCGGAAGGAAGAATTTGGCCGCGGTAAAATGCGCTACGGTTTCGACTACACCGTATTCGATATTGAGCGCGGCTTTTATCATATCTTCGCCGTAACCCGTAACGGCACTTGATGCGATATGTGCCTTGGGATAGCGCGAATACATTTCTTTTAAGGAATCAACGACAACGTCTATGGGTTTACCCTGATTTGATTCGTATCTAGAATAAAGTATTTCGCCCTTGTCGTTTGTAAGGATAACTTTGAGTGTCGTCGAGCCGGAATCTATGCCGAGGAAAGCCTCGCCTTCATAGGCGCTTCCCTCTATTCTCTCGACTCTGTCTTTTGCATGTCTTTCGACAAATTCGTTGTATTCGTCATTGTTTTTAAACAAAGGTTCAAGCGAGGAAATTCTGATTGAATCCTTCGATTCGGTGATTATCTGCAAAGCCTTGTTAAGATCTACGGCATCGGATGCATACAAAGCCGCACCCATGGCAACAAAAAGAAGGGAATCCTCGGGACAGGTTCCTTCGCATTTAAGCGCTTTGTCAAACGCAAGTCTTAATTCCGACATGAAAGTAAGCGGGCCGCCGAGATATACGATTTTGCCCTCGATGGGATGGCCCTGAGCCAGACCCGTAATCGTCTGGTTTACGATGGCTGCGTAAATACTTGCGGAAATATCCTCTTTTCTGGCTCCCTGGTTTAAAAGGGGCTGAATGTCGGTTTTCGCAAATACACCGCATCTTGAAGCAATCGGATAGATTTTTTGAGCGTCTTTTGCAAGCTCGTTCATCTCATCCGCCGATACCTGCATAAGAGAAGCCATCTGATCCGCAAAAGCACCCGTACCGCCGGCACAGGTTCCGTTCATTCTGACTTCGAGATTGCCGTTTAAGAAAAGAATTTTGGCGTCTTCGCCGCCGAGTTCTATAACCACATCCGTATCGGGAAGCTTCTTCGAAATGGCAACTTTTGTCGCATACACTTCCTGCACGAAAGGAATACCCGCCTTTTCGGCAAGTCCCATTCCCGCGGATCCCGATATCGCACATACCACAGGTTCCTTAATCTCGAATTTGTCGATTAAGCCTTTTAATACTTCTTTGGTTTTTTCGGTTATGAGCGTAAAATGGCGCTCATAACTTTTGTGTATTAAATTTCCCTCATCATCGAACACCACGGACTTTATGGTCGTGGATCCGATGTCAATTCCTATTTTCACGATAACGCCTCAAAATATTTTTACACTTAAAGTGTTTTATTACATAAATCTCTTTAAATACTTCAGATAATGGAAACCGATATTCGACCATTTGAATCCAAGAGACGCCAATACGCCGCTTGTATAGGAGTTGCTTATCGGTATGTTCCTCGATTTGGAAGCAATCGAACTGTAGAAGGAAAGGACCGCAACATCCTTGTCCGTGATCTTCTCACGAACCAGTTTGTCGAAGATTTCCCTCGGTACGCTCTTACACTTAAAAAGCAATTTGTTAGCAAGCTTTTCAATGGTGAACAAATGAGGATTGTACAAATGATAAATATTGTTGATCCTGTTATGCAAAACGAGTTTTACATATGCGTTTGCGCACTCGTCCACAGCCGTGAAATCCATCGGGAATTCCGCGATTTCGGGGCTGTATAAACCTGCTTTGAAAAGGCCTCTTGCCCTTCCGATAAATCCGTTGTCGTCGGCATTCTTTTGGAACATTCCGTCCGACATTCTCCAGGTCAGATTGCCTATTCTGTAAATATTTACTTTAAGGCCGGCTTCTCTTGCAAGAAGAACGGCTTCCTCTGCTTTGTATTTGGAATGAATATAAACGTTTTGTACGTATTTCTGGCCGATATCGAGCACAAATTCATCAAATACCCTGTCGGTCTTCGGAATGGATACCGTACCCACGCCGTTTACGGATGCGGTCGATGTGTAATGAAGAACCGCTCTCGCATCCTTACAGAAATTGATTACGTTCTGCGTGCCCCATACGTTCGTTCTTTCGAAATCCTCGTAATGACCCGCATGATGAACGTTTGCGGCGGTATGAATTACCGTATCGACTTTTCTGACAAGTATCGAATATTCGACATCGCTTAAACCGAAATGTTCGGCTTCGATATCACCTTTTACAACCTTGTAATTGAGGAATTTGTATTCCTTGGGGAAGTAACGTCCGAGCGTCTGTCTTAATCTCTCTTCGTTTCTTACAAGGCATACGACCTTGACTTTGTTTCTTAACAATTCCCTTAAAATATGTGCACCCAAAAAGCCGGTCGCACCGGTTAGGAATACGCATTTATGCGGATTCTTGTATAATACGTTCGAATTCTTTAAAATAATCGAATTGACATCGACTTTGTTTTCTTCTTCGATGAATTCGTTATTGCCTGCCATGTATTTCGCAAGCGATTCAACTGTCGGATATTCATAAATTTCCTGAGCGTTGACGCCGATGATTGCGGCAAGTTCGAATGCCGAAAGCGAATCTCCTCCCAGATCGAAGAAATCATCGTATATTCCGACTCTTTTTGTAAGTATCTGTTCAAACGCTTCCACGAGTTTTTCCTCTGTGGAATTGGTGGGAGCAACGTATTTGACTTCGTTTTTCTCAAGCTGGTTTTTAACCATGTCCATGAGTTCGTGGCGCTTGATTTTTAAAGTCGTGGTTCTGGGAAAATCTCTGTGAGTGAAACTTATGAAAGTAATCTTTTTGTACGAAGGAAGCGCCTCGTTCATTTTCTTTATGGCAGATTCGATTGCTTTCTTTTTGTCTTTGTCTCCGGGGTTTTCCGGAAGAACAAGCGCGCAGATTCTGCCTTTGTCGCCGTATACAAATGCGGATTTCACTCCCTCGATAACATTGATTTTTTCTTCGAGTTCTTCGGGATAAATATTTTTGCCGTTGTCAAGAATAATGACATTCTTGCTTCTTCCGGTAATAAATACGAATCCGTCCTCGTCGATATATCCGAGATCTCCGGTATAAAACCATCCGTCTTTAATGACTTCGTCGGTTGCGGCCCGGTTCTTGTAATATCCGAGCATGACAACATCGCCCTTGACGGCTATTTCGCCGTTAACGGTTTTGACTTCCACATGGTGAGGTTTGCCGACGGATCCTATTTTGCCTTCAGCGGGGCAGTTTGCGCATACCAGGGGTGCGCATTCGGTTAAGCCGTAGCCCTGGAAAACATTGATTCCGAATACCGCAAAGCACTCGACGATTTCGGGACGAAGAGCCGCTCCGCCGACTACGACGTTGCAAAGGTTTCCGCCGAATTTATCAAGCAGGGATTTGAATATCGAACGACGTGCGTCCATTCCGACAAGCTTTGCTGCTTTGACAATGTTTTTGCCGCTTTTGATTTTTCTTGCGGTTTTGGGATCCGATGTCGCATCTTTTATTTTTTTGTAAAACGCCTCGGCAATCGCCGGAACGATCAATATAACCGAAGGTTTGAAAAGGTTCATGTTTGCCGCGATATTTTCGATGCTGTCGTTGATGCAAATGGTCGCACCGTAGCATAAAATACCGAGATTGTCCACGGTAAGTTCGAAAGTATGATGAACCGGAAGTACGCTTAATACAACTTTGGGACCCGGAACATTGGATGCGAAATCAAGGCGGTGAATTTCTTTCAGGTTGCAGATGATGTTTTTCTGGGAAATCATTACGCCCTTGCTAACACCGGTAGTACCGGATGTGAAAAGGATCTCACAAAGTCCTTCGGGATCGGTATCAGGAAGCGTGACTTCTTTTGTATTAAACAATTCCCTGTATTCTTTTGCGGACATATCGTAAATGTCTTTTACGGCTTTGATGTTTTTCTTTGCTTCAACGGCGGTATCCTCAAATTCGCCGTCATAAAGAATGCAGGAGATGTCTCCCGCTTCGAAGAGATACATCATCTCTTTTTTAAGAAGCATTTTATCAATGGGAACAACTATGTTTCCGCTTATTACAACAGCAAGAAAAGACACAATCCATTCATAGCTTGTGCCGCCCAAAATTGCGATATGTTCCGAAGAATATCCTTTATTCGCGAATGCCGAAGCAAGTGCGAAAACATCTTTTTTTAATTGGCCGTAAGACCTGTCTTCGATGTTTTCGTCGCGAAAAAAACGATAAGCGGTGTTTTCGGAATATTTACCGCCGACATCTTCAACGAATTCTTTTATGGAATTGAAATTATCATTCATACTTTTCAACCCTTACGCTTCAAGATTAAACACTCTCTCAAAATTCTTGTGAAGAATCATTTCTCTTACATCGTCCGAAAGATTGAGTTTCATAAATCTCTCGTATTCTTTCTTCGGATTCCACATCGGGAAATCGCTTCCGAAGAAGAATCTGTCGGGACCGAAATGATCGATAAATCTTTCGGCCGTTGCATTGTCTATCATAAACAGCGAACTGGAAGTATCATAGTAAACATTGTCAAGTCGGGGATTGTGGAAGGAATCCTTCCATCTTCTGTATCCTCCGAAATGAGCTCCGATAACTGTCAGACCGGGAAATGTTTTCGCAACCTTAACCATTTTTTCGGGTGCGGAAAAATCGTAACGATCGTCGCCCATATGAAATAAAACGGCGAGTCCTTCTTCTTCCATTGCTTTTAAAATCGGAAACATTTTCGGATCGTCAATGTCAAAACGCTGCATGTCGTTGTGGAATTTGACTCCGCGAAGTCCCATTTCCTTGGCACGTGAAAGCTCTTCCCTGAAATTGTCATAATCCTTGTGCATTGCTGCAAAGCCGATTAAATCGGGATGTTTTGCCACTTCATCGCCGATGAAATTGTTAATGCTTTCGACCTGTGCGGGCGCAAGTGCCGACGAACAGACGAGAGCATGGGAAGCCCCGAGTTCTTCCTCGCATTTCAAAAGGCTGTCAACGGAAGCATCCGAGCTCATGGAAATGCCGTAAAATTCGCCTATGGATTCCGAAGCCTTAAAAGCGATTTTGGCGGGAAAGATGTGCGCATGTGCATCTATGATTTTCATTTTTCTTCTTCTCCTTCTTTGGATTTGCCGAAAACGACATCAAAATCTTTTTCCTTGTAAACAAAGAAAATCGATATGAGCAAAATGGCAAATCCGACGGTAACGAAACTGTCGGCAACATTAAATACCGGGAAATCGATTATTTCGACATAAATCATATCGACCACGTAACCGTGGAAAAGTCTTTCTCCCCTGAATATTCTGTCTATCAGATTGCCGATTGCGCCTCCGATTAAAAAAATCAGACATATTCTCGCCAAAATGTATTTTTTTTCAAAAGGCAGTCTCATGTAAACGAATACAAGCGCTGCGATAACAATGGGTGTCAGGATAATGAAGAAAACCTGATGGTTCTGCAAAAGTCCCCATGCCATTCCTTCGTTTCTCAAAAAGAGAATACGCAAAACTTTATTGATTATATAAAATCCTTCAGTGCCCTTTACGTATAAAAGTGTCAGATATTTGGTCCACTGATCGAGTAAAACTATCCCGATTACCGAAAGAATCGGAATTATAAATCTTACGAGTGCTTTTTTCATCTGAAAAATAATCCTTCGCTCAAAAAAGTATTACAGAATATTGATTCCGTTTTCTTCGGCAATCTTATATACTTCCTCGGGCCAAACCGAAGACTGTACTTCGCCGATGTGAGCCCTCTGCAAAAAGAACATGCAGATTCTGGACTGTCCGATACCGCCGCCGATAGTATACGGAAGCTTCTTTTCGATTATTGCTTTCTGGAAAGGAAGATTCATTCTTTCCTCGCATTTGTTCTTCTTTAACTGATAAACGAGCGAATCCTCGTCCACTCTTATGCCCATCGAAGAAAGTTCGAGAGAGCTGCCGAGAATCGGATAATAAACGAGAATGTCACCGTTTAATTTCCAGTCGTCGTAATCGGGCGCTCTGCCGTCATGGGGTTCTCCGGAAGCCAAATCGTCACCGATCTGCATAAGAAATACCGCACCCTTTTCTTTGGTGATAAGATTCTCTCTTTCCTTGGGAGTCTTGTCGGGATACATTTCTTCGAGTTCGGATGTCGTTATAAAGAAAATCTCATTAGGAAGGAAGGGATCCATGAAGTGATATTTTCCGCACATATAGAATTCGGTCTGTTTAATGGCCATGTAAATTCTGAATACGGTTTCTTTGAGCGTATCAATGTTTCTTTCTTCTTTGTCTATGATTTTTTCCCAATCCCACTGGTCGACGTAAATCGAATGAAGATTGTCCGTATCCTCATCCCTTCTTATGGCCGTCATATCGGTATAAAGACCTTCGCCTTTTTTAAAGCCGTATTTCTGAAGAGCCATTCTTTTCCATTTTGCAAGAGAATGAACAACCTCAACTTCCGCATCATCATGTTCCTTAATACCGAATTTTACGGGTCTTTCCACACCGTTTAAATTGTCGTTAAGTCCGGATGAAGGCCATACGAACAAAGGTGCCGAAACTCTGGTCAAACCGAGAGCGTCCGACAATGCTCTTTCGAAATAGTCCTTTACTTCCTTGATGGCAACTTCCGTTTCCTTGATGGTTTGCGGGGAACGGTATCCCTTGGGTACAAAAATATGTTCCATGTCTCTATACTTCACTTTCTATGAGATTTTTATAAACATTAGCAATCTATTATATACCAAATCTGCCCAAATTTCAATGATTTCACCAATCTGCCCAATTTGACAAAATCAAAATCGGATATTGAAAAAATCAAGATTTTACGTGAGAATGACCTTCATGTCACGCACAAATCTCTCCGCGGTTTCAAGCAGTTCTTCCTCATCCCTCTCCGGCAGGCCGCACAATTTGTAATTGATTTCGAATCCGGGTATCGAGCCGTTTACGAAACGGATTTTTTGCGGATAGCCGTTGATAAAATCCACGAGTTTGTCGGGATCCACCTTGGCTTTGGGATACAAATCGATTCTTATTTTTCCGTCAAAGCCCCTGATTCCGGTAATATATTCATCCTTGGCATAACTCTTTAAAAGCGCCAGTCTCAAAAGGAAATCCGCCTGCTTGGGAACGTTTCCGAAACGGTCGTTTAATTCCTCAACCATTTCGTCATAGTCAACCTTGCCGCTGATGGACGCTATTCTTTGATACATAATCAATTTTTCGTTTTCGTTTATGATGTATTCGGCAGGCATGAAGGCATCGATATTAAGATCGATTCTCGTATTGAAATCTTCCTTGGTTTCTTCGCCCTTTGCTTCAATAACCGCCTCGTTTAACATCTTGCAGTAAAGCTCGTATCCTACGGCTTCCATATGTCCCGACTGTTTGAATCCGAGCAGATTGCCCGCACCCCTTATTTCGAGGTCTCTCATGCTTATCTTAAAGCCCGAGCCGAGCTCTGTGAATTCACGTATCGCTTCAAGACGCTTTTCGGCTATTTCGCTTACCACCTTGTTTTGCTGATACATAAGGAAAGCATATGCGCTTCTGTTGCTTCGGCCGACCCTTCCCCTTAACTGATAAAGCTGGGCAAGTCCGAATTTGTCGGCATTGTCTATGATAATTGTATTTACGTTTGGAATATCGAGACCGGTTTCTATTATGGTGGTAGAAATAAGCACATCGATTTCACCGCGTATAAATTCATACATGATGTCTTCAAGTTCGCTCTCATTCATCTGGCCGTGTGCAAAACGAACCCTGGCATTCGGTACCAAATTGCCGATTTCTTCGGCTACAAGATGTATGTCCCTCACGACATTATGTACAAAATAAACCTGTCCGTGCCTTGCGATTTCACGGTTAACAGCTTCTCTTATGAACTCTTCGTTGTATTCGAGAATAAAGGTCTGAATCGGAAGTCTGTCAACGGGAGCTTCTTCGAGAAGGGACATATCCCTGATTCCCGTAAGGCTCATGTGAAGCGTTCTCGGAATCGGAGTCGCGGAAAGAGCAAGAACATCGACATCCTGACGCAGTTTTTTGATTTTCTCCTTATGACCCACACCGAATCGCTGTTCCTCGTCTATTATCAAAAGACCGAGATTCTTTATTTCAACATCCTTCGACAAAAGACGGTGGGTTCCGATTACTATATCAACCTTGCCTTCTTTTAATCTTTTTACGGTAGCTCTCTGTTGCGAGGCACTCCTGAAACGGCAAAGAAGTTCTATTGAAACGGGATAGTTTTTCATACGTTCCTTGAACGTGTTGTAATGCTGGTCCGCAAGAATTGTCGTGGGCACGAGATACACAACCTGTTTGCCGCCCATAACGGCTTTAAAAGCCGCACGTATCGCCACTTCCGTTTTGCCGAAGCCCACGTCTCCGCAAATTAAACGATCCATGACTTTGCCGGTTTCCATGTCGTCTTTTACGGCATTGATCGCATCCATCTGGTCATTTGTTTCTTCATAGGGGAACAGTTCCTCGAATTCTTTTTGCCAGACGCTGTCCTTTTCGTAAATATGTCCTTTGAGTTTCTGCCTTGCCGCGTAGAGTTCGACAAGTTCCCTTGCCGTCTGTTCCACGCCCTCTTTGACCCTGGCTTTGGTGGCAACCCATTCCTTGCCGCTTAATCTGTTAAGCCTCGGAGCCGCACCGTCAGACGAAGAATATTTGCCTATGATGTCAAAGCTCGTCGCGGGAACGTAAAGATTGTCTCCCTTGGCGTATTCGACCTTCATATAGTCCTTGGTTATTCTGTCCTGGCTGATTTTCTCTATACCGCGGTAAACGCCGATACCGTATTCTTCGTGAACGACATAATCTCCGACTTTAAGTTCGTTGTAATCAAAAATCTTCGTTCCCGAATATTTCTTTCCGCGTTTATGTTTTCTGTCGCGGCCGAAAATATCCGAATCCGAAAGCAGCGCGAATTTAAGGTTTCTGTATACAAAACCTTTTTTCAGTGTTCCGGCGAAAGTCATTATTTCACCGGGTTTTAAAACCCTTTGTTTGTTATCGCTGTAAAAAGCGGCGATTCCTTCTCTTGTGATATCATCGGCAATTCTTCTGGCCCTTGTTCTTGATGCCGACAAAACGAGTACTCTGTAGCCTTCTTTGTGATATTTTTCGAGGTCTTTTATAAGTTCTCCGATTGCACCGTTATAGCTCGGAATACTCGTCGTATTAAAGTTTACGACATAATCCCCGTCGCATGGCGCATCGTCAAATCCCGTGAGTTTGACACAGGGAAATCCCAAATACTGTTTTTTTACGTTCTCGTATTTTTCAAGCAATTCGAGTTGTCCCGGAAGAGCATATCCGGCTTCGGCTCTGTGCGTGAAACTGTCCCTGAATTCGTCTTCGCATTCACGGCCCTTTATATCCACTTTCTTCGGCTCGTCTATGCAAATCAAGACATTTCTGTTTTTAAAAAGACTTAAAAAGCCTTCGGCCTCGGGATAAAAATATTTCAAAAAGCCGTCAAGGTTTACCCTGTTTGCAAAGGCATCGACTTTTAATTCGAAATCCTCTCTTTCGAATTTGACCCTGGCTGCCTCCTCTGTTTTGAATGCGGCTCTCAGTTTCTCTTCGTGTTCCTTCGATTCCTTTGCTATCGCTTTCAAACCTTTTCTTAAAAGTTCGTCGTCTATTACGTTCTCCGTTGCGGGATAAAAAGTCACACTCTTGGTCTTTTCAATCGATCTTTGACTCTGTGCGTCAAAAAATCTGATGGAATCGATTTCATCGCCCCAGAATTCAATTCTGACCGGATTATCCATGGTCAGATCGTAAACATCGATAATGCCGCCCTGAATTCTCATCTGTCCGGGGGATTCCACAATATCGACATTCTCGTAGCCCATGTGTACGAGCTTTTTTCTCAGCGCATTCATTTCGCACATCTGTCTTAGCGAAAGCGAAACGATATTGTCGCTGAAAACCTCGGGCGGAACCACGGGCGTCATAAGCGCATCTATCGTCGTTACCACCGTAAGTTTTTTGTTTTCCCTGAAATTGCGGATGGTCCTTAATCTTTCCATCGCAATCTGATTGCCGCAGATGTCGGCCTGATAAAAGCAGATGTCCTTACCCTTAAAATACACCACGTCCTTGTCGTACATTCTGCTTTCTTCGTATATTTCGTTTGCGCGGATATCATCGTATGTGATAATGAAACGAACGTCAAAAGAAGCGCCGAATGCGTGGGATAAGTGTATTCTCTGACTATCCGTCGTACCCGGCACGTAAACCGATTTATTCTCTTTTAAAATTTCATGCGCTTTTGAAAATTCCCTGTTTTCATAAAGCGGTTCGTAAAAAAATTCCATAAATACAACAAATTCCGTTACGGTTCGGTTTTCGCCGTTTCCGTTTCTGCTTCTGAAATGTCCTGTTTTTCCTTGATTTCTTTCTTTTCCTTTTCGGGTTTGCGGTTATAAATATTCATCACTTTTTCGATATCTTCGCCAAGCATCATGACAGCCGCGCCTGCTGCTTTTTCGAATGATTCCTTCATAATTTTCGAGTCATCCGAATTAAAATGACCGAGCACATGATCGGCAAGATCCATATTGGGGTTTTTGTCCCCGACACCGACTTTGATTCGTAAAAAAACCTGACTCGAGAGATGTTCTATGATGCTCTTAATACCGTTATGACCGCCTGCCGAACCTTTATCCCTTATCCGAAGAGTTCCGACACCCAAAGAAATATCGTCATATATTACTATAAGTTCGCTTTCCGTATCGATTTTGTAATAATCCGAAATTTCCCTGACGGCTTCTCCGGATCTGTTCATATATGTCTGGGGTTTGACGAGAATGACTTTTTGCCCTTCGATATATCCTTTTCCGACCAATGCTTTATGCTCAGCCTCTCTTATGGGAATATTGTATTTTGCGGAAAGCACATCCAAACTGTTAAAACCTGCATTATGCCTTGTATTTTCGTATTCTTTGCCCGGATTTCCGAGCCCGACTATTATAAACATATTGTTTTCCTCTTTTTGAAAACGTTTCTTAAACAAACACTTTATTATACCACGTTTGCCCTATGTTCTTCCATATTCAAACAAAACAAATTGAAAAAGAGAGCCCTGAAGCTCTCTTTTTCGCCTATATTAATCCCCTTATTACTTTTTATATTCTTTTATTCTTCGGGCATATTTTCATATGCTTTCAGTACTTCGGTCTGAATATAGGTTCTTGTTTCGGTCTTAATGGGATGTGCAATATCTCTGTAACCCTCATCTCCGGCCTTTCTTGAAGGCATAGCCGCGAATAAACCTTTTTCTCCCTCGATGATTTTGATGTCATGAACAACAAATTCATCATCAAAAGTAATACTTGCGACCCCTTTCAATTTGCCTCCGTCTGTCATTTTACGAACTCTCACATCTGTAATCTTCATTTTTCCCCTCCTCCGGTTCGTTTTATATCGAATATCTGTCGTTCTGTTCAATCAGAATCTTGATCTCACCGTCTCCGACAAAATTCGAATTGGCTCTGATCGTGTCCCGGCTCTCTACTATGCAGTTTTCAAGATAAGTGTTGTCTCCGATGTAAACATCGTTAAGAATAATTGAATTCTTTACAACACAGTTATTTCCGACAAATACATTTTTAAAGATCAGTGAATTCTCAACCGTTCCGTTAATAATGCTTCCGCTGGAAATAAGGCTGTTCTTTATCTTGGCACCCACATTGTATTTTGCGGGAGGCAGATCATCGACTTTGGAGTAAACATCCGGATATTCCCTGAAGAAATAATTTCTTACTTCTTTCTTGAGGAAATCCATGTTTGTCTCGAAATAATCCTCGACACTTGCTATATTCTTCCAATAGCTCTCGAGTCTGTATCCGAATATCCTCTTCATATTTTTATATCTTATAAGAATATCGGCGACGAAATCGTATCTTCCCTCTTCATTGGCTTTTTCGATAAGCTCTATGAGGAGCCTTCTTCTGATAACATATATACCGCAGGATACGATATTCGACTTGGCCACAATGGGCTTTTCTTCGAATTCTTCAATACGGTCTTCCTCGTTTAATTTGAGTACACCGTATCTGTCTACATTTTCTCCTTCGGGCATTTCCTTTACAACTACGGAAATATCCGCTTTCTTTTCGATGTGATATTCAAGAAGTTTGTTGTAATCCATCTTGTATACACAATCGCCCGAAGCAATTACCACATACGGCTCGTGGCTCATTTTCAGGAATTCGAGATTCTGATAAATGGCATCCGCCGTTCCCCTGTACCAATTGCTGTTTTCGCTGGTCTCGATGGGCGTGAAAACATATAAACCGCCTTGTTTTCTTCCGAAATCCCACCATTTTGACGAACTTAAGTGCTCATTCAGGCTTCTTGCATTGTACTGTGTAAGCACGGCAACTTTCTGAATGTGTGAATTGGACATGTTACTGAGCGCAAAATCGATACTTCTGTAACTTCCGGCGATGGGCATGGCCGAAATCGCACGCTTTTGCGCAAGCTCTCTCATGCGGTTTGAATGTCCGCCCGCTAAAATAATTCCTATGGCTCTCATGCTTCATCACCTGCCTTAATCAATGTCTTGCCGCTTGCCAGACACATATTGTCCAAATCATCCGCTTTGATATGACCGGAAATAACCGAGTTCTTTCCGACACTTACGCCGTCGGGTAAGACAGTCTTTTCTCCGACGGTAACAAGCCCGTGATTGTAAATATGAGGATCGGTTTCGTTATCGACTTCTTCGCCCACACCAAGTTTAACGTTGTTTCCGATCTCGACATTTTCCGCGATGATGGCTTTGTTGATTTCACAATTGCTTCCGATAAAGGTATCGTTCATAATTATGGAATCGCGAACCACTGTTCCTTCTTCGATTGTAACCCCACAACCGATGATAGAATTGTATACTTCCCCACAAATAACTGTTCCTTCTCCAATAAGGCACTTTTCAATGACCGTATTGTCAGCAATATACTGAGGCGGAAGAGTGTCGGATTTGGTATAAATCTTCCAATACTCTTCGTAGAGATTAAACACGGGAACGATATCGATAAGTTCCATATTCGCTTCCCAATACGAATGGAGCGTTCCGACATCCTTCCAATATCCGTTGTACTCATAAGCGTACATCGGAGCGTTATTGGAATGACAATAAGGAATGATATGTTTTCCGAAATCCAAATTCGGCTGATCCGATTTGGCAAGGAGTGCTTCCTTTAAAGTCTTCCAGTTAAAGATATAAATACCCATGGAAGCAAGATTGCTTCTGGGATTCTCGGGTTTTTCCTCAAAATCCGTTATCTTTCTGTTTTCGTCCGTGATTACGATACCGAATCTCTTTGCTTCCTCCAACGGAACGGGCATCGCAGCTATGGTAACTTCGGCTCCGTTCTTTTTGTGGAAATCGAGCATTACCTCGTAATCCATTTTGTAAATATGATCTCCCGAAAGAATCAGAACATAATCAGGATTAAAACTTTCCATATAATCGATGTTCTGATAAATCGCATTGGCGGTACCCGTGTACCATTCGGTATCGGTACTCTTCTCATACGGAGGCAGTACCGTCACGCCGCCGATATTCCTGTCAAGATCCCACGGAATACCGATTCCGATATGAGTGTTAAGTCGAAGCGGCTGATACTGTGTCAAAACTCCCACAGTGTCCACACCGGAATTGATGCAGTTGCTTAACGGAAAATCGATAATTCTGTACTTTCCTCCGAAAGAAACCGCCGGTTTGGCAACCTTAGCCGTCAAAACACCCAGTCTGCTCCCCTGACCGCCTGCGAGTAACATTGCAATCATCTCTTTTTTAATCATGTGATCACCTCTCAAGCATGTTTTTGATTGTCCCCCAACAATACAATTTATTATACCACGCACTTTGTCCATTTTGTACTAACCGCTTAAGGTTTTGTCCATTTTTTCTTTGTGTTTTTTCGTCATATTCAATATATTAACCATAATTCCACAACCCTTTTTGTATATTTTGTCTAATTTGCCCGATTTTTCGCCCGATTTCTCTTTTAATTTTTCACAAAAGGAATATTGAGACTTTTATTTTGAATTATCGGACTTTATAATATATTGTGTCCTTAAATGCATGTATTTGCATATATTCGGTATAGTTTTCAGGGAGTTTGTGATGGAAATCGATTTTAACAAATCGCAACATATCTATTTTATGGGTATCGGCGGAATAAGCATGAGCGGACTCGCAGGAATCCTTTTATCAAGAGGGTTCAGGGTTTCGGGTTCGGACAGAGCACCTTCGGATCTTACCGATATGCTTGAAAAAGAAGGAGCAAAGATTCAGATAGGTCAGCGTTCTTCGAATATCACGGACGACATCGATTTGGTCGTTTATACAGCGGCAATCCATCCCGACAATCCCGAATACATAAAATGTAAGGAATTAAACCTTCCCATGATGAGCAGAGCCGAATTCCTCGGGCAGCTCATGAAAAACTACGAATCATCCATAGCAATCAGCGGAACTCACGGAAAAACCACCACTTCTTCGATGGCCGGAGAAATCCTGATGGCTTCGTCATTGGACCCCACCCTTTCAATCGGCGGCATATTACCCAGCATCAACGGAAACATACGTATAGGAAACAGCGAATATTTCCTTACCGAAGCCTGCGAATACACCAACAGCTTTCTTTCGTTTTTCCCTAAATACGAAATTATTTTAAATATAGAAGAAGACCATTTGGACTTTTTCAAAGATCTGAACGAAATCAGAACGTCCTTCAAGCGTTTCGGAGAGCTTCTCCCCAACGACGGTGTTCTTTTGATAAATGCCGACATAAAAGACTACGGCGAACTCACAAAGGATTTAAAATGCAAGGTTGTAACTTTTGCAAAAGGTTCAAACGGAGATTATTATTTCTCGGATCTTCATACATCGAAAGAGGGTTATTCAATCTTCACATTCAACACTCCTTCGGGCAGGACGCAGGAAGTAACCCTGCGGGTTCCCGGCGAACATAATGTTCTTAATGCCGTTGCCGCACTGGCTTTAGCCGATATATTAAATCTGGATTTAACTATTTCCGCCAAGGCTTTGTTCTCATTTGAGGGAGCAAAAAGACGTTTTGAATACAAAGGAAATCTCAAAGGCATCAATATCTTCGACGACTATGCACACCATCCCACGGAAATCAAAGCAACGCTTCAGGCCGCTTCCACATATCCTCATAAAAATATGTGGGTTGTCTTCCAGCCCCATACCTATTCAAGGACAAAGGCTTTCATGGATGAATTCGCAGAAGCCTTATCGCTTTCGGACAACATAGTTCTTACGGATATTTATGCAGCCAGGGAAACGGACAATCTCGGAATATCCTCCGAGGATCTTAAGAACAAAATCATCGAAAAAGGCAAAAATTGTTATCATTTTCGAACTTTTTCCGATATTGAAAATTTTTTATTACAAAATTGTATCCCCGAGGACATGTTGATAACCATGGGGGCCGGAGATGTACTAAAAATCGGAGAAAGCCTGCTCGGAAGTTAGTTTTCCACATTATCCACATTTTTTTCGAAAAAAACAAACGAAAAAGCTGTGGATAATTTTTATTTACATAATAATTTTCAGACCCCTTTGTTTTGTCGGGGATAATGAGTTTTTAACTCTTTATGTAAACGTGAAATTTGGAAGTTTTCAACATTGTCAACATTTGCTCAAACCACTGCAAATAGGGCGTTTGACACATATTTAACGCTTTACATTTTGTTGATTTCATCATATAATTACCCTTGCTTGAAAAGCTAACGGCTTAGGGGGATTTATATAATGAGTATCATAAAGTTATACGCGGAAGAATACGATCCGGGTGTCACTTTGATATCTAATGTTTTTATCGATTATTTGCTTAAAGATGCCAATGATGCGCAGCTGAAAGTATATCTGTATCTGGTCAGACACATAAGCAATCATAAACCATTTGACATATCAAACATCGCTGACGAATTTAATCACACTCAATCAGATGTAATCAGATCTTTGAAATATTGGGAACAGAAACAAATCATCAGTCTCGAATACGATGCTTCGGGTTCAATTACCGGAATCGAGCTTCATAAAATCGACGAAGATCTTGTCAATCCCAGAGAAAATATCCGAATGTTCGCAATTCCTTCAAACAGAAAGGAAGGCACTCAGGCGGAAAGCACTTCATCGGTTCCCGAAACGAAGTTCTCCGCTTCCGATTTTGTGGAAATGTCCAAAGACGGCGACTGGATTTCCATAAAAATAGTTGCCGAGACTTATCTCGAAAGGACATTGAGCTCGAACGACATGCAGATCCTTGCCCATATTTACAAGGATTTCGGTTTTTCGCCTTCGGATGTTGATTCGCTCTTCGACGCATGCCTCACGGAAGGCAAAAAATCAATGCGTTCCATCAAAAAAGCTGCCGAAGAAGAATATTTCAAGAGAAACATCAATCCTTCCGTAAGCGCAATAATGAACGCTCTCGGAAAACAGGGCGTACCCGCTTCGGAAGAAATGAATTACATCAACAGATGGCTTGAAGATATGGATCTGGAGCTTATACTCGAAGGATGCAAAAAAGCGTGTCTGGCTACCAGCACCAACCGTTTCAAATATGCCAACGGTATCTTCAATAATTGGAAAACAAGCGGTATCAACAATATAGAAGACATGGCAAGAGAAGAAGAATCTTTCAGAAGAAGCAGGGAAACCTCCAAGAAGCAGGTTGCGGCGTGCCGCGCATCTTCAGCCAAAGCAGTCTCTTCTTCCACCGACATTTACAGGCAGTACAAGCACGGTAATTACGATTTTGATGCCTTAGAGCGCGAAATCAGAATGAAGTAAAGGAGTTTGCCTTGTCACTCACAAACGCTCAATACGAATCGATTATGCACATATACGACCGTCGTCAGATGGAGCGTTACCGTCTTATCGAGCAAAGAAAAAAAGAAATATACGAAAAGATTCCCAAGTACAGGGAAATCGACAATAAAATCGCTTCCGAAAGCATAAAAGCGGGACTTGCTTCGCTTTCGGGAAATTCAGCTTCCGATTCCGCATCGCTTACGGATACAATCGAAGATTTAAAAAGACAAAAAGGTCTTCTTTTAATCGGAGCCGGATATTCGATCAATTACCTTAATCCCGATTATGTCTGCAAGGACTGCAGAGATACGGGTTATATAGGAAACGAAATATGCCACTGTTTCAAACAGGCCATGCTTGATTTGACCTACAGACAGTCGAATGCGAAAATGCTTCTTAAAGAAGAGAATTTCGACACTCTCTCCCATGAATATCACACAGGAGAAGAACTGACGAAATTCATCGAAGCCGAAAAAGCCGCACGAAATCTCGTTGCGAATTTCGACTGCATTCACGGCAATATTCTTTTTAAGGGAACCGCGGGAACAGGCAAATCGTTTTTGTCCAACTGCATAGCCAACGAACTCATTCAAAGAGGCTGTTCGGTTATATATTTTTCGTCGGTTTCGCTTTTTGAGAAAATATCTTCATACACCTTCAACAAGGATAAAAACAATACGGACAATCCTCTGAAGGATATATACACGTGCGATCTTTTGGTTATCGACGATTTGGGTTCCGAGCTTACGAATCAGTTTGTCTGCTCGCAACTTTTTTCCGTTGTCAACGAAAGACATTTAAGAAACAAATCAACGGTAATTTCCACCAACCTTGATTTGAGCGAATTAAGCGCAAGATATACCGAACGCGTTTTCTCGAGATTGTATTCCTATTACGATATTTACGATCTCTCCGGAAATGACGTTCGTATCTATAAAAAAAGAATAGAAAACAGAAAGTGAGGACCTTTGAAATGCCCGAAAAACGTGATGAAATTCGCGACTTAAATTCTATCCCGGTAGGATCTTTGGGATTAATCCCCCTTGAGAGCTGCAGGGAACTCGGAGCGAAAGTAAACGATTATCTCGTTAAATGGAGAAGAGAACGCGAACATCAGCATAAAGATTCTCTTCCTTTTGACGGATACGAAAGGGATTCATATATTTTAAAATCCAAAACACCCAGATTCGGTACCGGCGAAGGAAAAGGAGTAATCGACGAATCCATCAGAGGATACGATTTATTCTTCCTTGTGGACGTCTGCAACTACTCTCTTACATACAAACTTCGCGGACAGATAAATCACATGTCTCCCGACGATCATTATCAGGATTTAAAGAGACTTATTGCCGCAGTCGGCGGAAAGGCCAGAAGAATAACGGTCATCATGCCTTTCCTTTACGAAAGCAGACAGCACAAGAGAACATCTAGAGAATCTCTTGACTGCGCACTCGCTCTTCACGAACTTTGCAACATGGGTGTTGACAATATCATCACATTCGACGCTCACGACCCCAGAGTTCAAAACGCAATTCCCTTAAACGGATTCGAAACGGTTCAGCCTACATATCAGTTTATCAAAGGTCTTGCAAAAAATGTTCCGGATATCAAATTCGATGCGGCTTCTCTTATGTGTATAAGCCCCGACGAAGGAGCTATGTCCAGAGCAATATATATGGCAAACATTCTCGGAATCGAAATGGGTACTTTCTACAAACGCCGTGATTTCACACGTGTGGTAGACGGAAGAAACCCCATTGTCGCACACGAATTTCTCGGTTCAAGCGTTGAAGGAAAAGACATGCTCGTTCTTGACGATATGATTTCTTCGGGAGAATCGGTTCTCGAAGTTGCAGCAGCGCTTAAAGAAAGAAAAGCCAACAGAATATTTATCCTCACGACATTCGGTCTTTTCACAAACGGTCTTGAACAGTTCGACAAGGCTTATGAAGACGGCATCATTTACAGAGTTCTTACAACAAACCTTGTATATCAGACACCCGAACTTCTTGAGCGTGAATGGTATATCAACTGCGACATGAGCAAATACATCGCTTACATCATCGATACCCTCAACCACGACGCATCGATAAGCGATCTGCTCAATCCCACGGACAGAATTCAAAGACTTCTCGCATCTCGCGAAAACGCGGAACAATAAAAAAGCAATAAAAAAATCGGCAGGGAATTTTCCCTGCCGAATATTTTTTTA
>JAGADU010000092.1 GCA_017613435.1 Lachnospiraceae bacterium
AATCATCTTTCGTGCAAACCGAAGCCGACGAGGAAACAACCGAGGCAGAGGGCGCCGATACGGGAGAAGAGGACAAATTTGTTTTTGAAGAAAACGAAGGATCGGATACGGCTGACAATCAGGAAACGGCCGAAGAAAAAACCAATCCCGAATACGAAAGCCTTTTCTCGAATGTGAGCGCATTTGCAGGCGAAGAAGCATCCGAAGCTTCTGTGGAAGTCAAGGAAGAAGTTAAGGAAACAAAGGAAGACGTTCCGCCTCTCGGAAGTTTTGCCGATTTCCTCAAAGAAAAAGAATCCGAAGGACATAAGGATTTTATAGACGAGATTCTCGAAGAAAACTCCAAAGAAGAAAGCAATGCCGTAAAAGAAGAAAACAATACCGGAAACGAAGAAAGCAATGCCGTAAAAGAAGAAAACAATGCCGAAAACGAAGGCACAAACATAGAAAATGCTGCGGAGGGCGGATTTGTGATAGAAAAGCGTCAGGAATTCTGGAAGAAAGAAGACGAAAAGAGTGAGGCGGGTGCACAGGTTAAACAGGATAAACCCGCATTTTCGTTCAATCGTGTCGGAAGCGTGGAAAAAGTTATCGGCGCGGATACCGTATACGAGGAAAGAAAGCCCGACGAATCTGCAAACAGAGAAAAGCCCGACGACAACGGCATAATTCATACATTTTACGTAGGAAAGCCCGTTAAGAGCGAAGAAGAACTAAAAGCCGAAGAAGAAGCAAAGAACAGCAATTCCGATTTTATTCCTCTTTGGGGCAACGGTCTCGGCACGGTCCAGAAGGTTGTCGGCGCAAAGGAGAAAGAACCCGAAGAAAGCGAAATTAAGATTGAAGAAGATTCCGAAGAACTTGTATTTGAACAGGGACCCACGGAATCCATAAACGATATTGAAGAAGATTCGGATGCATCTTTTTTTGAGGAAGGCGGGGACAAACCCGCTGATACAAAAGAGGAATCGACCGAAGAAGACGATCCCATGAATTCTCCCGAGAATACATACGAAGCCGTTTTCGGTTCCCTTGCAAAGAAAGATGATACCGCAGACCAATCATCCGAAAATGCAGATATTGCAACAACCGATGAAGCGGTTGACGTTAATTCGGATGAAACGGCAGAGGAAAAAGCCGAATCAGGCGAAGCAAATGCGGAAGCCGAAACAGGCGAAAACTCAGAATCGGCAGATGCAAACGAAACAGAAACAACCGGCGAAGTTCCTGAAGAAACTGCCAAAGAAAGCGAATCGGCAGAAGCCGAGGCAGCAGGCGAATCATTTGAAGAAGCCGAAAAGACAGAAGAAGCTGAGGCTGCGGAAGCGGCAGAATCCGTAACGGAAACCGTCGAAGAAACCGAGACTTCAGAAGTAACAGAAACCGCAGAAACAAGCGAATCAAACGTGGATTTGGAAAACGCAGACGAAACGGCGGAATCAAACGAAGCAAAAGACGAATCTGTCGAAGATGCATCGGATGCAAAAGACAATTCCGCAGAGAATACATATGAGGATGTTTTCGGCTCTCTTACAAAGAGTAACGAAGAAACCGCCGAAGAAATAAAGACCGAAGAAAAGGATGAATTTGAATCCGATTTCGGCGACGACGATAATTTCTTTGAAGAAGCGGACAACCTCGAAGAAGTTGAAGCTCAAAACAGAGCCAATGCTTCCGGTTTCGAAGAGAAAAAGGAAAGCGAGATGGTTTCCGAGCCCGATGAAGAAGGTGTTGTATTCTTGAACTTCCTTGATGACGGAGACGAAGTCAAGGCAGAAGAAACAACCGAATCCGCAGATGAGGAAGCAAAATCCGAAGAAATCGAAACCGAAGAAGATTTCTTTACGGAACCCGCCAGCGAGAGCGGGGATGCTTTCGTCGAAGAAGCAAAATCCGAAAATACCGAACAAGACGCATCCGCAGCTTTTGCGGAAGATGAAATAAAAGCCGAGGTTTCCGAAGAAGAAAACGCAGACGAAACTCCCGCGGAAGAAATAAAAGAAGAAACTTTCGAAGAAGAGATTAAAGACGAAGCTCCCGCGGAAGAAAACGAAGCGGAAACCGTTGCCGATGAAAGCGAAGCCGAGCTTAACGAAGCTGAAGCAGGCGAAGAAGCCGAAACTCCTGCAGAGGAAATCGAAGCCGAAGCAAACGAAGCTTTGGAAGAAACCGCAGAAGCCGAAGTTTTCGCGGCAAAAGCAGAGACGGAAGCCGAAGAAGAAAGAAGTTATATCTGCCTTGACGAGACAAACGAGAATACCGACGGCAAACCCATCGCATATTCGATGTTGAAGAGCGATACAAAATATACGGTTCTTTACGATACCGAAGCGCAGAAGATTTTTGACAATTACCGTCTTGTGGATGCAAACATCTCCAACGGACTTGAAAACATCATTCTTCTTCCCGCACAGTGCAATCCTCTTCCTTTGGCAAGAAATGCGGCAGTTGAGACAAAGACCGTAATAGGTGCGCTTACATCCTGTCCGGTTGAAGTGCTTCAGCCTTTCTGTTTCTCCAAACTCTTTATTTGGGGAGAGCATATACCCAACAATTCCAATCCCGAGAATTACACCAACCAGGCGCTCGTTCTCGTGAAAGGCGAAGAAGGACATATTCCCAATCTTTCCAGCAAGGAAGAATTGAGAGAAGAGGTTGAAATCGCAAAAGTAAGATTCAACGGCACACCCGTAGGTATAGATCTTGTTGCGGGCAGAATAGAAGACGATCTCGAAGCCTGTGTTTATGCGAAACTTGATTTTGTTATCTTGAATGACGTATCATCGAGAATTCTCCCTTATGCGTTAAGAAGAGCCAGAAATTATCTTAACAGAGTCAATTCAAAACTTGAAATTCTTGTTTGTGTCGAAGCTCTTAAGGATGCACAGGAACTTGCGAAGATTCTCGCTCTCGGTGCCAATTTCGTATTGGTTGAGAGAGGATTCGACATCGAGATGGCAAACAGCATGACCGAATCATTAAAGGAAATCTGCAGAAGCACCGGACATAACAATGTTCACGATCTCAATTTAAACGATATCTGCACAATTGATACGGATCTCGCTATGTATACGGACATCAGTCACGTTTAATCGATAGGCAATATGCTTAGCATATTTAAATAAATAATTTAGGAGGAAAACTAAAATGGACAACAACAATTTAAACGCAACTCCCGTACAGGACGTACAGGCAACGGTTACACAGGCAGAAGAAGTTACATATAGTTATGCTGCCGATGCAGCTGAAGAAACTGTCGAAGGCGGCGGCAAGGGCCTTTCCATCGCATCTTTGATTCTCGGTATTTTATCCGTTCTTTGCTGTGCATTACCCTGCCTTAACTTTATCCTCGCAGTAGTAGGTTTGATTCTTGGAATCGTAGCCAAGAAGAAAAATGCCGAGGGTCCTTCTCTTGTAGGTTTGATTTTAAGTATTGTCGGCATTGTATTGGCTCTGCTTGCGATTATCTTCTATATCGTTTACTTTATTTTGGCAGCTGCAAGTTACAGATAATCCATGAATAAAAGAGAATTTAATGATGATTTGACGGACATATGGTTTAAAATCGGAATTGTATTCGGCGCAGTATCTGTTATTTTTGTTGCGGCATTTGTGTTTTTCGGTGATTACCTGGCCCACGGCGGTTTGGAATGTGCGGTGTTCAAATACCTGCATATATATTGTCCGGGTTGCGGCGGTACCAGAAGCTTTAACCATTTTATTCACGGAAACATAATTCAAAGCATTCTTTGCAATCCGTTCGTGCCGTATACCTATATCACGTATATTGTGTTTATGATTAATACGATTCTGGTCAAGACCACCAAAAAAATCGGGTTTTCGTCTTTTCCCGTGACAATTTTAATCTATGCGGGAATAGGCATTCTCTTTCTGCAATGGATAATAAGAAACGTGCTTTGGTTGGCTTTTAAAATCACATGTTTATAAAAGCAGTCTTCGGACTGCTTTTTTCATTTTTTTGAACTTAAGTTTTGTTGTATTTAAAGACAAAAAGAGTTAAAATGTAAAGTGTATGCGTATGCGCAAATTCGTTAAGTGTAAAGGAGCGGTAAACTATGGATTACAGAGAGCAGTTTAACTTCTGGCTTGAAGATGATTATTTTGACGAAGATACCAAAAAGGAATTGCTTGCCATCAGAAACGATGACAGGGAAGTAGAAGATAGATTTTACAGAGATTTGGAATTCGGTACCGGAGGACTTCGAGGTGTTATCGGAGCCGGAACCAACAGAATGAACCTTTATACGGTAAGAAAAGCAACTCAGGGTCTTGCCAATTACATTCTTGCGCAGGGAACGCAGGAAAAAGGCATTTCCATCGCATACGACTCGAGACATATGTCGGCCGAATTTGCGGATGAAGCTGCGCTTTGCATGGCTGCAAACGGTATCAAAGCATATGTTTTCGATGCACTTCGCCCCACACCCGAACTTTCGTTTTCGGTAAGATATCTCGGATGTACGGCGGGCATAGTTATTACGGCAAGCCATAATCCTCCCGAATACAACGGATACAAAGTATACTGGGAAGACGGCGCTCAGGTAACAAGCCCCAGAGACAAAGAGATTATTTCATATGTCAAAAACGTCACGGATTATCATACCGTTAAAACAATGAGCCTTGAGGAGGCAAAAGCTAAAGGTCTTTACATCCAAACCGGCAAAGAAATAGACGATGCTTTTATGGCTGAATTGAAAAAGCAGATTATCCATCCCGAAGTTATAAAAGAAATGGGTAAGGAATTAAAGATTGTCTATACTCCTTTTAACGGAACGGGAAATATTCCCGCAAGAAGAATTTTGAAAGAAGTCGGATTTGAAAACGTAATAGTGGTTCCCGAGCAGGAAATGCCGGATCCGAACTTCACTACACTCGATTATCCCAATCCCGAGGACCCCAAGGCATTTACGCTTGCGCTTAAACTTGCAAAAGAAGTTAACGCGGATATTGTTCTTGCAACCGATCCCGATGCCGACAGACTCGGAATTTACGCACTTGATACAAAATCCGGCGAATATGTTCCTTTTACGGGAAATATGTCCGGAATGCTGATTGCGGAATATATTTTGAGAGAAAGAAGCAAAATGGGTACAATGCCGGCAAACCCCGCATTGGTTAAAACGATTGTTACGACGAACATGTCGGACGTTATCACCAAAGCATATAACGTTACCCAGATTGAAGTTCTCACAGGATTCAAATATATCGGTGAGCAGATTAAATGGTTTATCGAAAAAGGTACATACAATTATGTCTTCGGTCTCGAAGAAAGTTACGGATGTCTTGCCGGAACTCATGCAAGGGACAAGGATGCGATTGTTGCGGTTATGTGTCTTTGCGAAGTTGCCGCATATTGCAAGAAGCAGGGTATTACCGTATGGGATATGATGCTTGATATGTATGAAAAATACGGTTATTTCAAAGAAGACCTTTATACAATCACCATGAAAGGCAAAGAAGGAAGCGAACAAATCGCTGCCATCATGGAGAATTTAAGATCCAATCCGCCTAAGGAATTCGGCGATTGGAAAGTTTTAGCCATGAGAGATTACACAAAGGATGAGAGAATCGATATGGCTACAAACGAAAAGAGCGCTACCGGACTTCCTTATTCAAACGTTCTTTATTTTGAATTGTCCGACGACGCATGGTGTTGCGCCAGACCTTCGGGTACGGAACCCAAGATTAAATTCTACATGGGAGTTAAGGGCGCAAATATCGAAGATGCAAAAGAGAAAGTAAACAAATTAACGGAAGCGTTAAAAAGCAAACTTGCTTAAAAAGAGAGAAGAGGGAATTTGTAAAAGCCCTGAATGATTCGGGGTATGGAGGCACAAAGCTATGGCCAAGGTAAATGAATTATACGGTAAAGCGAACAGATATCTGAAGAGAAACGGAATAGAAAAGACGGCGTATGCGGTAGCGGATACCGCTTTAAGCAAACCGCCCAAAAATTTTAAATACCAGTTGGCGACAACGGAAGAATTAAAAGCACAAAGGGCATGGAGTTCGCGTTTTTCATTCAGTAACAAATTTACGCTTGTTGTTCCTGCTTTTGAAACCGATATTCCTTACTTTGACGAAATGATAGCCAGCGTTTTGGGTCAGACCTACAATAACTGGGAACTCATTGTGGTAGACGGTTCCGCATCAACCAAATTACGCGACGAAATCGAAATCATGACCGGAGTGGTCAACGGAGAAAGACCTGCAGGAAAAGCACTTTCCGCGGAAGAAATAGCAACCGTTCACGGTTCTTCGGCAGATTTGGATTTAACCTACAATTACGACGGATGCGTTTTAAGATATATCCATTTGACGAGAAACGGAGGCATATCCGCCAATTCCAACAAGGGCGTGGAATTCGCAACCGGAGATTATGTTGCGGTTCTCGACCACGACGACATGCTTACTCCCGATGCGCTTTATTATATGTCCAAAGCTTTGGTTGCCAACGAATACAAAGCCAAATTGGTTTATTCCGACGAGGATAAGACCGATGCGAAAAGCAAATCGTTCTTCGAACCCAACAGAAAACCCAATTTTAATCTGGATATGTTTTTGACCAACAATTACATTTGTCATTTGACATTTGTCGAAAGAAATCTGATTCAGGAATTGAAATTCCGTTCTGAGTACGACGGAGCGCAGGATTACGATTTGTTCCTTCGTGCGGTAAAAAGCATGGAAGATCCTAAAGGACAGACGCTTCATGTTCCGAGGATCCTTTATCACTGGAGAGCACATTCAAATTCCACGGCAGGAAATACCGATGCCAAGGAATACGCATACGAGGCGGGACGCCGTGCGGTTGACGATTTCTGCAAATCCATGGGCTGGGCGGTTACGGTAAGCCATACCGCACACCTGGGTTTTTATCATATCGAATACAAAAATCTTCTTTTTTCCACCAGACCCAATATCGGAATGCTTTGCGGTCCGATTTTCAGATTCGGTAAGATTCACGGCGGCGCGATGAAAGAAGACGGCACCGTTATATACAGAGGCCTTGCAAAAGGAATGGGAGGATATATGCACCGCGGTTCTCTTGTACAGGAAGTCGAAGCTGCGGATGTAAGAAATATGAGAATCAATCCCGTTCTCGAAAATCTCTATGACGAAATGGTAGAGTCGAAATTGGCGAAAAACGCACCGGATTATACCGAAATCAGTCTGGCATTCTGCAAGAAGGTCAGAGAACTCGGATATATCGTTTTGTACGATCCGGAACACAAACAGGAGTAGTTTTACGGAATGAAATTAAGCGTTATCATCCCCAATTACAACGGCATAATGTATCTCTCGAAATGTTTGGAAGAACTCGAAAAACAGGATTTTAAAGATTTCGACATAATAGTCGTCGATGATGCTTCTTCGGTCGCGGGAGTGGAAGAAACCGTTGCGATGTATCCGAGAGCGAGGCTTATAAAGCATGACAGAAATCTCGGATTTGCGGCTTCCGTTAACGACGGAATAAAAGCTACCGATGCGGAATATGTTTTTCTTTTAAACAATGATGCGTATGTTGACGAAGGATGCCTTGAAATTCTTTTGTCGGCGATTGAAAAAGACGGAGAATTTTCAAAAACCTTTTCGGTTCAGTGCAAAATGCTTTCTGCTTTCAATCACGCTCTGATAGACAATGCGGGAGATTTTTACAATATACTCGGATGGGCAAGAAGCAGGGGAAAAGACAAACTTGCCGACAGCCACAGCAATCCGGGCGAGATATTTTCATCATGTGCCGGCGCAGCGATTTATAAAAGAAGCGTTCTTATCGAACTCGGACTCTTTGACGAGAAACATTTTTGCTATCTCGAGGATGTGGATATAGGATACAGGGCAAGACTCTACGGTTATATCAATATGTACGAGCCGAACGCGAAAGTCTTTCACGAAGGAAGCGCTTCGAGCGGTTCGAGACACAATGAATTTAAGGTACGTCTCTCGGCCAGAAATTCGATTCTCGTAAGATACAAGAATCAGACCGCGTTTCAAAAGATAGTAAACTTCCCCGCAATGGAAGCGGGCGTTATCATAAAACAGTTGTTTTTTATGAAAAAAGGACTCGGAAAAGCTTACCGTCAGGGTATCCTTGAAGGAAGGGCGTTAAAGAAAACCGACGAAGAAAAATCACGCAAAATCGTCTTTGACTCGGCCAAAAGAAAGAGGGCCTGGGCGATTGAATTGCAGATGATAAAAAGCCTTATATATTAGGGTTGAAAAAAAATCGGCGATAATGTATTATTAAAATTCGAGGGCGTTTGATTTTTTAAACGCAAGTTGCTTATGATTAAGGACAATCAAAGATTTTTCAACAGATTGCATGTTGTGCTTGATTGCATAGTAACGGCTTTCGCATATATATGTGCCTGGTTCGGCAGAATGGTAATTTTTCCACCGGTAGATCAAGGTGTTCTCCCGATGAAAGTTTATTTTTTTGCCCTCTATTTTATTGTCCCGGGCTATTTGGCCGTTTTTGCAACAGTGAACCTTTACAAACCGAAGAGAACGTCATCCTGGTTTAAGGAATTTGTGGATGTAGTTAAGGCAAATGTCGTCGGAGCCATGATTTTCCTCGTGGTTCTCTATTTGGTTAACCAGCCGAACTTTTCACGTTCTCTTATAATTTTCTTTGCTCTGGGCAATATCATCCTGATGTCGGGATACAGATTGCTTGTCAGAAAACTGCTTTATTATATAAGGAAGATCGGATACAACTCGAAGCTGGTTGTCATAGTGGGTTATTCGAGAGCCTGTGAGCAGTATATCGACAGGATATTGGTCAATCCCCAGTGGGGATACGTGATTCGCGGCATCCTCGATGACGAAGTACCTGCGGGCACCTATTACAAAGGCATTCAGGTACTTGGCAGAATAGATAATCTCGAAGTTATTCTCCCGCAAAACAAACTCGACGAGATAGCCATAGCGCTTCCGCTTAAGAACTACAAACGACTTGAAGAAATAGTCGGAATATGCGAAAAGTCCGGTGTACATACCAAATTCATTCCGGATTACAATTCGGTTATTCCCTCAAAGCCTTATACAGAAGATTTATCGGGACTTCCCGTTATAAATATAAGAAGAGTTCCGCTTACCACCGCTTTTAACTGGCATATGAAAAGACTGGTTGATATATTCGGATCTCTCGTTGCAATAATTCTTTTCTCCCCCGTAATGCTCTTGTCGGTTATCGTGATTAAAGCAAGGGGCGACGGACCCGTATTCTTTGTTCAGGAAAGGGTCGGACTGCACAATAAAGTATTTAAGATGTACAAATTCCGAACCATGGTCGAACAGAAGCCGGAAGAAGAAGAGAAAGAATGGACCACAAAAAACGATCCGAGAGTTACCGGTTTCGGCAAGTTTTTAAGGCGCACGAGTCTTGACGAGACGCCTCAGTTTTTCAATATACTTAAAGGCGATATGTCTCTTATCGGACCGCGTCCCGAAAGACCGCAGTTTGTGGAACAGTTTAAAGAAGAAATACCCCGATACATGATTAAACATCAGGTAAGACCCGGTCTTACCGGATGGGCTCAGGTTAACGGCTACAGAGGAGATACATCCATAAGGAAGAGAGTCGAGTACGATATTTATTATATCGAAAACTGGACCATGTGGCTTGATGCACAGATATTGCTTTTGACATTCCTTAAAGGATTTATTAATAAAAACGCATATTAGGAGGCTACTGAAAGTAGGAAAGAGATGGTTGACAGACGACAGGGAACAAGAAGAAGAAAAAAGAAGAAAAGCGGGAATAAAGTTTTCAGGAATGTTGTTATCGGTATCGAAGCGCTGGTTCTTGTAGCGGTCATAGTTTTATTGATATTTGTATTTCAGGCAACCGGAGATAAAAAAGGAATTTCAATAATTGATATTCCCGAAGACAAGATTATTTTTAATCCCGTTGAGCCCGGAAAACCCGGTACGGACGTAACAGAGGTTAATAATGACTATACCACCTATGCATTTTTCGGTGTTGACGCCCGTAACGGCACGCTCGAAAAAGGTACACGTACCGATACAATCATGATTTGTACCATTGACAAAGAAACCGGTGAGGTCAGACTTTGCAGTGTATACAGAGATACTCTTTTGAATATAGGAACAATGGACAATCCGTCTTATCAGAAATGCAATGCCGCATATGCATATGGCGGTCCCGAAAAAGCAATCAACATGCTTAACCAGAATCTGGATTTGCCCATTGAAAAATTCATTACCGTCGGATTTGACGGAGTTATGAAGACGGTAGATGCCGTAAACGGTGTGGATATAGACATCAGACAGGAAGAAATTAAAGCATTGAATGACTATCAGGCTTCGATGTATTCAACGGAAACAAACCCCAATCTCACTACAGATTTCATTCCCGTTGAACATACCGGAATGCAGACTCTTAACGGATGGCAGGCTCTTGCATATTGCCGTATCCGTTATACCCAGGGCGGCGATTTTAAACGTACGGAAAGACAGAGAGACGTTTTAACGCAGATTATTGCCAAGGCAAAGAAAATGGACCCTTCCAAAGCTGTAAAGATTTGTAACGATGTTTTTCCTCTTGTGGCAACAAACTTCAAACTTGAGAAAGATATCATTCCCATGGCTGAAGATATCGGAAATTACGAGATTGTGGCTTCAAGCGGATTTCCTTTTGAAGACAAAGTCAGTACAGGAATGCTTGGATCAAAAGGTGATTGCGTAATACCCGTTGATTTGGTTAGCAACGTTGAACAGCTTCATGAATTCCTTTATCCGAAGGTTTCCGATTACACACCTTCGGAAACGGTTCGCACAATCAGTTCCGATATAAAGGCAGAAGCAGCTAAATACGGTAAATAATGAATGAAAACGGTCTCCATAAAATTATGGAGACCTTTTTGAAATTTTAAGGAAATATGAGAAACAATCCCAAAGTAGATGTCATTATTCCTTCATACAAACCGAAAGAGTCTTTTATAAAACTCATCGAAATGTTGGAAAAACAGACATATCCCGTCAACAAAATAATAGTAATGAATACCGAAGAGAAATACTATGCGGAGCTCATGTTCAATCATTCTCTCGATAAGGTTTATGATAATCTGCATGTTACGCATATTTCCAAAAGGGAATTCAATCACGGCAAGACGAGACGCGACGGTGTTTTAAGATCGGACGCGGATATTTTTGTGATGATGACCGATGATGCGGTCCCCAGAAGCGAGGAGATGATTGAAAAACTCATCCATCCCCTTGTAACCGACAAGGCTGCCGTATCGTACGCAAGACAGGTTGCCAGAAAAAATGCCGATGAGATAGAGAAGTTTACCCGTAATTTCAATTATCCGAGAAAATCGGTTTTAAAAAGCTCTTTTGACATAAAAGAGATGGGCATTAAAACGTATTTTTGTTCCAATGTCTGCGCCGCTTACAATCGCGAAATATATGACAGACTCGGAGGCTTTGAGGAATATATCATTTTCAACGAGGACATGGTATTTGCGGCACATGCGATAAAAGAAGGATATAAAATTGCATATACCGCCAGCGCGGAAGTCGTTCATTCGCATAATTACCGCGGTATTGCGTTGTTTAAAAGAAACTTCGATCTCGGTGTATCGCAGGCGGATTATCCCGAGATTTTCAGAAACGTTTCTTCCTCTTCGGAAGGCAGGAAGTTGGTATCGAGAACAATCGAGCATTTGAAAAAGAGAAAGAAATCAATGCTCATTCCCAAACTGATAGTCGATTCCGCGTTCAAATATGCCGGATACAGACTGGGACTCATGTATAAATTCATCCCCAAAGCGATTGTCAAAAAATTATCCTCGCTCCCGGAATATTGGGTCGGAAAGGATGTTTACGAGAATAACAAAAAGATTGATTTTCACGCCGGATACGGAATACACGATTATGAGAGAACGGACGGAAGAAAGATTCACAAAGCTTCCGACAGAAACGACACATATAATGATTTGGGAAGAAAATCCACGCTTAAGGACGAGATAAAGGTGCGCCCCAAGGACAAGATGGTGGACCGTTCCCACGATGTTTTTACGAACAGGGAAGTTGCATGGAAAAGCGACAACGAACCCGATGTTTTTGTAAATGCTCCCGAAAAAAAGGAAGAAGATAAAAAAGAATAAATCGTCATTCTTTTTTCACATTATACGGGCATAATGGAAAAAAAGGAGAGAGAAGGATAAAAGTATGGAAAGTGATATGAGAAAAAAACCAAATAAATTCCTGGCTGTTTTGTGGATGATATTTCTTGGAATCGTTTTCGGATTTTGCGCGACAGTAGCATTTGTCGGTCTTTCTTTTGTTTCGGGTAAATTCGTTTTGCCTTCCTTCGGAAACGGCAACATTCAAATAACCGGAGAGGCGGATCCCGTCAAAACACCGTTGGACGAAAAGGATGCCCATGCACATCTTCCCGAAGAAAAGGAAGAGATTATAGAGCAGGTTGAAGACATCGTAATGTCAAACGAGAATTTTACGGTTGCCGAAGTGGCGGAGAACTGCATGCCTTCAATCGTTTCGATAAATGTTATCGGAGAATATGATTACAACGGTTACAAAGCCGAAGGAGAAAGCGCGGGAAGCGGAATTATCGTAGGCGAAAGCGATACCGAACTGCTTATAGCGACCAATTACCATGTTGTAAAAAACAACAAAACAATCACGATTAATTTCTGCGATGACAGCAATGCCGAAGCAATCGTAAAAGGCAAGAAAGTATCCATGGATATTGCGGTTGTGGCCGTAAGTCTCGACGATTTGTCCGAAGAAACACGTGAAGCCATTAAGATAGCGATTATCGGAGATTCCGATGATACCAATGTAGGCGAGGGTGTTGTGGCAATAGGAAACGCGCTCGGTTACGGACAGTCCGTTACCGCAGGCGTGGTAAGTGCTTTAAACAGAGAAATAGTTACCGAATCGGGTGAAGTGGGCAATTTCATTCAGACCGACGCGGCTATAAACCCCGGAAACTCAGGAGGCGCTCTTTTAAATATGCGCGGAGAACTCATCGGAATCAACTCCGATAAGCTTTTCGGAAGCGCCGTAGAAGGTATGGGATACGCGATCCCCATTAACGAAGCGGAACCCATTATCCGAGATCTTATGAACAAAAAACAGCTCGTGGAACTTCCTCCCGAGGAGCAGTCTTATTTCGGAATATCCGCAGTGGAAATCAATACGACTCTTTATACCAACGAGGGTTCGCTTATTCCCAAGGGTGTATATATTTCCGAAATCGTTCCCGGCGGAACGGCAGACATGGCAGGACTTCTTCGAGGAGATATCATTACCGAATTCGAAGGCGATTCCATAGTATCCATGGCTGAATTTAAAAAATACCTTGCATCGTATGCCGCAGGCAGCAAAGTCCATATCACTTATGAGAGATATAACGGCGTGGAATACGAAGAATATACTATTGAAGTCACATTGCAGGGCAAAGAACAATAACCTTTATCAGGAGAAAATATGAACGGTTACGAGGATGTATGCTCAATCTGCCACAGAACCGAAAGTGTGGCGGGTAAGATGCTGAAAATGTCGGATGCCATGTGTATTTGCATGGACTGCCTTCAAAAGAGCACGGATATGCTTAACGAATCCCCGTACAGGGAAATGCTCGGTATGGATCCCTCTTCCTTGGCGGGAATGTTTCCCGGTATGGTTCCGGGCGGTACGGAAGGTATGAATCCCTCAATCGCGGATGCCGACAGACAATTAAATAATAAAGATTCGAACGAACCCGACCAAAAAGAAGAAAAGAAAGAAGAATCGAAACAAAACGCTCCGAGAGGAACTTTTTTCCTTAATCTTAACGATCTGATGGGCGGAAACATCAATCCGAGAACAAAGATAAAGAAAAGAAGCCCGGGCGAGAAAAGGGAGCCGATTATAAAATTAAAGGATATTCCGGCGCCTCACAAACTTAAAGCCAAACTCGACGAATACGTAATCGGACAGGAAGAAGCCAAAAAAATCCTTTCGGTTGCGGTTTACAATCATTACAAAAGAGTCGCAACGGATACCATGGATGAGATTGAAATCGAAAAATCCAACATCCTCATGCTCGGACCTACGGGTTGCGGAAAAACGTATCTGGTTAAAACTCTTGCCAGACTTTTGGATGTTCCTCTTGCAATAGCCGACGCGACGGCGCTTACCGAAGCAGGCTATATCGGAGACGATATCGAAAGTGTTGTAAGCAAACTTTTGGCTGCTGCGGACAATGATGTCGACAAAGCCGAATGCGGAATCATCTTTGTGGATGAAATCGATAAGCTCGCAAAGAAACCCAACAGCAATCACCGCGACGTATCCGGAGAATCGGTTCAGCAGGGAATGCTTAAACTTCTCGAGGGTGCCGAGATAGAAGTGCCCGTCGGAGCAACAAGCAAGAATGCCATGGTTCCCATGACGACCGTAAATACAAGAAATATTCTCTTTATTTGCGGCGGTGCTTTTCCCGATTTGGAGGAAATAATCAAATCGCGTCTTTCGAAACAGGCCGGAATCGGTTTCAACAGCGAATTGAAAGACAAATACGACAAAGACAAAACGCTTCTTCATAAGGTTACCACGGAGGATATAAAGAAATACGGAATGATTCCCGAATTCGTCGGAAGACTCCCGATAATCTGCCCCTTGGACAGCCTTGACGAAGATGCTTTCGTTCAGATTTTAAAAGAGCCCAAAAACGCGATATTAAAGCAATATCAAAAACTTTTGGAACTCGATGAAGTTAAACTTGTTTTTGACGATTCGGCATTAAGAGCGATTGCCAAAAAAGCAAAAGAAAAAGATACCGGAGCGAGAGCCTTAAGAGCAATCATCGAAGAATTCATGCTTGATATCATGTATGAAATTCCCAAGGATGAGAATATAGGAACGGTAACGATTACCGGAGATTATATCGAAGGCAAGGGCGGACCCGTGGTCGAAATAAGAAGTTAATTACAAAGTGCCTCCACCGATCGGTGAAGGCACTTTTTATATGCTTTTGCGGTTATTTGATTTCCTACGACAGCGCAAGATGTGCGTTGGTATAGTTTTTGTCTTCGGATACGTCTTGCGCGAACCATTCGGGAGGAATAAAATCGTTTGCCTCTTTGAGGGTTTCGAATTCGACTTCAGCCAATACAAGGGGAGCAAGATCTTTTTCGAAAACGTCCAGCTCGATTGTATATCCTTCATAAGGAATGAGATATCTTTTTTTGCAAATGATGCGGCCGTCCGCTTTTTTTATCAGATGCTCATAGGATTCCCTGTTGAGAGGAAGGTTGTATTCCTCTCTTTCTATATGTCCCTTTCCCTTGTATGTCATATAAAAAGTTTCGTCTTCCATACGAACCCTGATTACGGGTTTTGTATTTAAATAACCCTGTTCGATGTATTTAAAAGGATATGCGTTAAGGTCCGGCATTTCTTTGATTTTAAATTTTCTCTCGATTTCTTTTCCCATTTTTTCCTCCGAGATTTCAGTTAATTAAATTATAAAAAAACTGTATGCCAAGTCAAGATTTTGATTTTATCAACCGAAAAATATTATGTTGAAATAAGTTAAAAAGGGGAACTTCGTTTTGCCATAGGAACATGCTTCGAAGACGCATCTTTTGATATCAGGGAAGCGATGAGAATCGCGGATGAAAATATGTATAAGGACAAAAGCGATTTCTATCGCAATCATCCCGAATTCAGCAGAAGGGAATCGGATAAACAGAATAAAAAGCCGACATGTTTTCTTACGTGTCGGCTTTGTTTTTTTATGAGTTAATCTCTTTTTGCGGGATGTATTTTATGATATAATAACCGTGTATGGTGTTTTTTAAACACGGAGGTGAATTATGCAGAATATAATCGATTATCTTGAGAGTTTCAATTCTGTAACCGTAATTATCAGACTGCTCCTTGCGGCATTCCTCGGCGGATGTATCGGACTTGAAAGAGAAAAATACAAAAGACCCGCAGGATTCAGAACACATATTCTCGTATGTCTCGGAGCCTCGATGACATCGCTGATTTCACAATACATTGTTTTTAATATCGGAATCACCACGGATGCGGCAAGAATTCCCGCACAGGTTATTTCCGGACTCGGTTTCCTCGGCGTTGGAACGATTTTGATAAAAGGCAGGGATCACATCGTCGGCCTTACCACGGCAGCGGGTATATGGGCAACCGGTACAATCGGCATCGCCGCCGGATACGGTTTCTATGTCGGCGCAAGCATGTGCACGATTATTGTTCTTATCGCTACCTCCGTTTTGTATATGGTTGAAAACGACAAAAAAGAAAGAAGAAAAAATGTCGAAGTCTATATAGAAATCGAAGATGCGCACAGGGTAAACGGTTTTATCAAAATACTTGAAAAAGAATTCAACGCCAAAAACTTTATGGTTGTTTCTTCGAGAAGCGGAAAAACGGACGACATCGGAATCGAAGCCATTTTCCCCATTAACAATAACGACGAAAACGACAATATCCTGGATCGTCTTGCGGAACTTGAAGACGTAATCTATGCAATAGAAAGCTCACCCAGAAAGCTTTCGTAAATTTTTATTTTGAGAGAAGAGTAAATGAGCATCGTTGACAAATTCGAATCCAAATCGGTTTTGATTTGGGGATACGGAATAGAAGGAAAATCCACCGAAGCGTTTCTGAAAAAACACTGCAAGCCCTATATGGTGGAAATATTTGAGGGCAAAGCCGAAGATCTGATAAGCGAAGGATATGATTTTATAATAAAAAGCCCCGGCATTCCGGGAGATTATCCCGACGAAAGATTCACATCGCAGACCGAACTTTTCCTTGAAGAATTCAGGGACAGAACCATAGGAATCACCGGAACCAAAGGAAAAAGCACGACGACGAGCATGCTTTACAAAGTGCTTACGAATCTTATTACAAACAGAGTCGTTCTCGTCGGAAACATCGGTATTCCCTGCCTTGATTATTATGAGGAAATGGCATCGGATTCGCAGGCCATAGCGGTTATGGAAATGAGTGCGCATCAGTTAAACAGTGTGCATGTATCGCCTCATTTTGCCGTATTTTTAAATCTTTACGAAGAGCATCTCGATTATTACAAAACATTCGAAAAATACGCTCTCGCCAAGATGAACATTGCGAAGTTTCAGATGCCCGGGGACAAAGTTTTTGTCGGTGAAAGCGTTCCGAGACTGAATACCAGAAGTCTTGAATACAGAATTCCCGAATTCGAGGAGAAAAGATACGATTTAAAAATCCTCGGACAGCATAATCAGTGGAATGCGGAATTTGTCAAAAAGGTTTGTGTCAGCGCGCTTAAATTAAACGAAGAGGACACAATTCACGAAATAGAAAAATTCGAAGGACTTCCCCACAGGCTCGAATTTATCGGAAACGTCAACGGAATAGATTATTACGACGATTCGATTTCGACGATTCCCCTTGCGTGCGTCAACGCGTGCAAGAGCATTCCGAATATAAAAATCGCCATCATCGGCGGAATGGACCGCGGTATAGGCTACGAAGAACTTATCAAATTCATAAAGGAATCGAAAGATATAATATTCCTTTGCGCATATGCAACGGGAGCGAGAATTTACGAAGAAGCGGGAAGACCTTTTAACTGCAAACAGGTTAAGGATATCGACGAAGCGCTCGACGTTGTCATGAAATATGCGGACAGCGGCGATGCGGTGGTTCTCTCGCCTGCGGCCGCAAGCTACGGATATTTCAAAAATTTCGCGGAGCGCGGAGAATATTTCAAAAAGAAAATATTCGAAAACAACAAATAATTAAGGAAAAGAACATGTTACCCGAAGATCCTTTTATTTTGCTCAGTGTGATAAACACGAAATTAAGAGACGAATACAAAGATTTAAATGCCCTGGCGGACGGAATGGACGAAGACGCGTCTTTCATAAAGGAAAAACTCGAATCGGCAGGATTTAAATACGACGAAAACAGCAATCAGTTCAGATAAAAAACATGGATATTTTTGATTTTGCCAAAGAACAAAAATTAAAAAGCGAAGCGCCCCTTGCCGTTAAAATGCGTCCGAGAAACCTCGGTGAAATAGTCGGACAGGAAGATATTCTCGGCGAGGGCAAAATGTTAAGACGTGCGATTGAGGCGGACAGAATGGGTTCGCTGATTTTTTACGGTCCTCCCGGATGCGGCAAAACCACGCTTGCCAAAGTGATAGCGAATACCACAAAGGCCGAATTCAAACAGTTAAACGCAACCGTTTCCGGCAAAAAAGATATGGAGGAAGTCGTTAACGAAGCAAAGAAGGAACTGGCTTTTTCGGGAAAAAAGACCATTCTTTTCATAGACGAGATCCACAGATTCAACAAAGCGCAGCAGGATTTTCTGCTTCCTTTTGTAGAGGACGGTACGATTATTTTAATAGGTGCCACAACGGAGAATCCTTTTTTCGAAGTAAACAAGGCTCTTGTTTCAAGATCCAATATCTTCAGACTTTCACCCCTATCAAAGGAAAATGTCAAAAAGCTTATCAAAACCGCGGTCAGTGACGAAGACAGGGGTCTCGGCGCAATGGATGCCGTAATTGATGATGAAGCGGTGGAATTCCTTGCGGATGTGGCTGACGGTGATGCAAGAGTTGCATTGAATGCAATCGAACTGGCCGTTATGACCACCAAAAGGGATGAGGACGGAAAGATTAGGATTACGCTTGAAGTTGCGGGCGAATGCGTTCAAAAGAGGACGCTTAAATACGATAAAGACGGTGACAATCATTACGATACGATTTCGGCTTTTATCAAAAGCATGAGGGGCTCCGATCCCGATGCAGCCGAATATTATCTCGTCAGAATGCTTGAGGCGGGAGAGAGTGTAACTTTTATTGCAAGAAGAATGATGATACTTGCATCCGAAGATATAGGAAATGCGGATCCGATGGCACTTGTGGTTGCGACAAACGCATCCCTCGCCGTAGAGAGGGTAGGATTACCGGAGGCCGAATTAATCCTTTCGCAGGCTGCGATTTATCTTGCGTGCGCTCCCAAATCAAATTCGGTAACTGTAGCTCTCGAAGAAGCACACAAGGCGGTAAGCGAGGGCGGCAATCAGCCCATCCCTCTTCATTTAAGGGATGCGCATTATCCCGGCGCGGCCGAATTCGGACACGGCGTCGAATACAAATATCCTCATCTGTTCGAGAATCATTACGTAAAAGAACAATATCTTCCTTATGAATTGAAGGACTTGAGTTTTTACCGTCCCGGCGATTTGGGATATGAGGAAAAAATCAGGGAGCATTTTAAGAAGATTAAGGGAAAATAAAAAATAAAAAAATTAGGCTTGAAAATAAATTACCGATATTATAGAATAAGTCTAATATTTTTATTTTCCCCATTGGGAAAAGGGACGACTTGTTATACGAGGTGGAAATGAGCGAAACCATGAAAGAACTGCTTGTTAAGCAGAGTGAAAACGTAACTAATAAGATATTGGGGTACGCATTTTTGGTTGTGGCAGTCCTGGGCTTACCGGGCGCAATCATAGTGAGTCCCTTTTTTATTATCGTTTCCGTTGTTGCGGGTATATTGTCTTTCGTGATCTATTTCAGAAGAATGTCCGTGGAATACGAATATACATATATAGATAAAGAAATAAGAATAGACAGAATATACAATCTCAATTCCCGTAAACAGGTCGAAGTCATAGATTTGGGCAAAATGGAACTTTTGGCGGTTCATGACAGCGATGCTTTAAGGGGATTCGCCAACAGAGAAGTAAAACTGTTCGATTACAGTGCGGGCGAAGATGACGAGGAAACAAAGGTATATGAACTTTGGTACGAAGGCAAGAAAAGAATCCTTCTTTCTTTGAACGACGATTTCCTCTCGCCGATTGTCAGATTCTATCCGCAGAAAGTCAAGAAAATTTAATAGGGTAAATAAACAGGATAAATTAAGGAGGAAAAGTGATGGGTACAATAGTCAAGGAAGGAATTACTTTTGATGATGTCTTATTGATTCCCGGATATTCACAGGTAATACCCAATCAGGTGGATATCTCGACTTATCTTACAAAGAGCATCAAACTTAATATTCCGATGATGAGCGCCGGTATGGATACGGTTACGGAATCACGCATGGCAATTGCCATGGCACGTCAGGGCGGTATCGGTATCATTCATAAGAATATGTCTATTGAAGAACAGGCCGAAGAAGTCGACAAAGTAAAAAGATCGGAGAACGGTGTTATTACGGATCCGTTTTCGCTCTCACCCGAACATACTCTTGCGGATGCTGACGCATTGATGGCCAAATTTAAAATTTCAGGTGTACCCGTTACGGAAAATAAAAAATTAGTCGGTATCATTACGAACAGAGACCTTAAATTCGAAACCGACATGACAAAGAAGATCAAGGAGTCCATGACCAGCGAAGGTCTGGTTACCGCAAAAGAGGGAATTACCCTTGACGAAGCAAAGAATATTCTCGCCAAGGCCCGCAAGGAAAAACTCCCCATCGTGGATGACAATTACAATCTTGTCGGACTCATTACCATTAAAGATATTGAAAAAACAATTAAATATCCTTTATCCGCAAAGGACGAACAGGGAAGATTGCTCTGCGGTGCGGGCGTAGGTATTACGGCCAATGTGCTTGACAGAGTAAAAGAGCTTGTAAGTGCCAAGGTAGACGTTGTGGTTCTCGATTCCGCACACGGACATTCCGAAAACGTTCTTAAATGCTTAAGAATGATTAAAGAGAATTATCCCGATTTGCAGGTTATCGCAGGAAACGTTGCAACCGGTGAAGCCTGCAGGGCTTTGATTGAATCGGGCGCGGACTGCGTTAAGGTTGGTATCGGACCCGGATCCATTTGTACGACAAGAGTCGTATCGGGTATCGGTGTTCCTCAGGTTACAGCAATCATGGATTGTTACGAAGTCGCAAAGACATACGGAATTCCCATTATTGCAGACGGCGGTATCAAATACTCTGGCGATATGACCAAAGCGATTGCGGCAGGCGCAAACGTATGTATGATGGGATCGATGTTTGCAGGCTGTGACGAGGCACCCGGCGATTTTGAAATCTTCCAGGGAAGAAAATTCAAAGTTTACAGAGGCATGGGCTCCATTGCAGCCATGGAGAACGGTTCGAAGGACAGATATTTCCAGACGGATGCGAAGAAACTCGTACCCGAAGGAGTTGAAGGACGTGTTGCTTACAAAGGAAGACTCGAAGATACGATATTCCAGCTTATCGGAGGTCTCAGAAGCGGCATGGGATATTGCGGTACCGCAAGCATCGAAGAACTCAAAACAAACGGAAAATTTGTCAAGATTTCGGCAGCATCCCTTAAGGAAAGTCATCCCCATGACATTCATATCACCAAGGAAGCTCCGAACTATTCTTCGGGAATGTAAATTAAGATTACATGAATTTATAAGACGCGGAAGTATTTGCTTCCGCGTCATTTGTTGCAGGAACATTTTATGATGATTACCGTAGCGTTGATTGTAAACAGCATATTATTGGGAATAGGCCTTGCCATGGATGCTTTTTCGGTATCTTTGGCCAACGGTCTTAACGAACCCGACATGAAGAAAATAAAATTTTTCTCCATAGCGGGCGTATTTGCGTTCTTTCAGGCTCTTATGCCTTTGATCGGATGGTTTTTTACGCATACGGTTATACATTTTTTTAAAGTTTTCGAAATATTCATCCCTTATATTGCGCTGATACTTCTTTGCTATGTCGGAATAAAAATGATTGTTTCGGCCCTAAAGAAAAAAGACGGCGAAGAAAGAATCGGGGTTTTGACGGTTAAAATCCTTTTGGTACAGGGCATCGCTACTTCCATAGATGCACTTTCCGCGGGATTTACGATAGCGGAATACGATCCGGTAGCGGCCCTGCTTTGCGCTTTTGTCATAGCATTTGTAACATATGTTATCTGTGTTGCCGGTCTGGCAATCGGTCGAAAGGTCGGAACAAAACTCTCGGGTAAAGCGGAAATACTCGGCGGAATAATTTTAATCGGAATCGGACTGGAAATATTCATATCCGGTATGATAAAATAAGCGGACATGATAAACGGTGAATTATGAAAAAGTTGGAAATAGACAAGGATTTATTAAAGAAAACCTGCCTTCTGGCCATCCCCATCATGATACAAAACGGTATTGCAAATGCCGTCGGACTTGTGGACAATCTTATGGTGGGAAGTCAGGGAACGGAAGCAATAGTGGCTGTTTCGATAGCGGGACAGCTTATGTTTGTGTTCTGGCTGGCACTCTTCGGGGCACTAAGCGGTCCCGGTATTTTCGGTGCGCAATATTACGGAAACGGAGATATTGACGGCGTAAGGGATGTTTTCAGAATTAAATTATGGATGGCCGTTGCTGTCGGAATACTCGGAATTGTAATATTCTTTAATTTCGACGATTTCCTTTTGGGACTTTACATGAAAGGCCAGACGAAAGAAAACATCGACCCCGTTCTTACTCTCAAACTTGCAAAAGAATATTTAAGAATCATGCTTTTCGGTATTCCTTTTATAGTGCTTACGCAGGTTTATGCGACGAGTTTAAGAGAGACCGACGAGAGTTTCAAGCCCATGGTTTCCGGAATAGTATCGGTGGTTGTGGATGTTGTTTTCAACTATCTTCTCATCTTCGGACATTTCGGATTTCCCGCACTCGGAGTCGAAGGTGCGGCTTGGGCAACGGTTATTGCAAGAGTGGCCGAATTCCTGGTACTTGTGATATGGGCGCACGCTTTAAGGAAAAAGCATGTCTTCTTAATCGGTATTTACAAAACGCTTCTTATCAAAAACAAACATATGATCAAGCCCATTCTCGTAAAGAGCGTACCCATTATGTTTAACGAATTTTTGTGGGCGGGGGCAATTGCGTTTATGACCACGTGTTATTCGAGAAGGGGACTGGATGTTTTGGCCGGAATCAATATCTCGAATGCCATTTGCAACCTTTTGAACGTGGTTTTCATTGCTCTCGGAAATGCCGTGGGAATCGTTGTCGGACAGATGCTCGGGGCCGGAGAATTCAAAAAGGCCAAAGACAGTTCCGTTACGCTCATGTGGTTTACGGCGGTGGTTTGCAGCGTGCTTACGTTGATTCTCATTGCACTTGCCGGATGGTTTCCCACCCTTTACGATACGACGGAATCTTCGAAGCACATGGCCAGGGCATTTATAACGATAACGGCCGTTTTCTTTCCCCTGCAGGGATTTTTGAATGCGCTTTATTTTACGCTTCGTTCGGGCGGAAAAACCGTCATTACGTTTATTTTTGATTCGATTTTTTCGTGGACCGTGTGCGGAACATGCGCGTTCGTTTTGTCGCATTACACAAATATGCATATATTCGGAATTTACATTACGGTACAGTGTCTGGATTTCATAAAAGTGATTGTCGGATACGTCATGATTAAAAAAGGAATCTGGATATCCAATCTGGTTAAGGATCAAATATAAAAAGGAGCATTGATGAGCTGGTTTGTTTTTGCGCTTGTGGCAACCCTCGGATGGGGATTTGCCGATTTGTTTTACAAGATGGGAACCGACGAAAACGACAAACATTCGCATTTGAAAATTGCGGTATGGGTCGGATTTGTTATGGGAATTGCCGCCATGGTGCTGCTTCCTTTTTCCGAAAGCGGTTTTAACATCAAAAATCTGTTGGTAAATGCCTTAAAATACACTCCCGCATCGCTTGCATATATCATTTCCATGGTGGTCGGATATGCGGGATTAAGATATCTTGAGGTATCCATTGTATCTCCGATTCAAAACGCTTCGGGTGCTTTTTCTATGATTGCCATGATGATTTTTTTCTTAATCACCGGAACAATCAATGACGATCTCGGGGATTTTTCGGTATTAAACATTATCGGAACCGCTATAATCATTATCGGAGTCATAGCGCTTGCAATCGTGGAAAACCGTCTCTCCAGAAAAGAGGCCGACGAGGGAGCCAAAACCGACGAAGAAAAGAAAAAGAACAAAAAATATCAATTCGGTGCGCTGGCGCTTTTATTTCCGCTTGTGTACTGCCTTTTTGACACAATCGGAACAGCGGCCGACGGAATAATTCTGGACGAAGAAACCGGACTCGGACTCGGAGAAATCGATATTCTGATTCTCTACGGCCTGACATTCTTTGTTGCGGGAATTATCTGCTATCTCTTCATGCTTGCAAGGACAAAGAAACCTTACAATCCTTTTAAAATAAAAGAGATAAGAACCAAAGGCGTTGCGGCGTGTTTCGAAGAATTCGGACAGATATTTTACGTATTTGCGATGGCGTCAAAGCCCATGCTTGCCGCGCCGATGGTAGCGTCGTACTGCATAGTCTCGGTTGTTTTGTCGAGAATATTCCTTAAGGAAAAACTAAAAAAAGCACAATACGCATGTGTTATCGCGGTAATTGCGGGCATAGTGATTTTGGGTATTAACGAAGGACTCGGCGAGATGTAAAAAGAATGATGCGAAAGACTGAAATGACCACCGAAAAAGTGGTCATTTTTTGTTGAGTTTTTGTAGGAAAAGGAAGCGAAAAGTGGTATAATATTATAGTTATTGGGAGGTGACTTTATGTTTAATATTCATGACGAAAAACGAGACGCTTTTATGCTTAACAAGTCCTTCGCAAGAAAGGGATACGACTGGTGGTGGCATTCCTTTACCGCAGTCAATTCCGAAACGGGCGAAGAGAAGCCTTTCTTTATCGAATTCTTTGTGATCAATCCGAAATACGGCAAGAAATATCCGGTGTTCGGACAGACGCAGGGAGGGGGCAGAAAAGAAAAACCTTCGTATGTCATGATCAAAGCCGGATGCTGGGGAGAGGATCATTGTCAGCTCCACAGATTTTACGGCGTCAAAAAGGTCATTATCAGACCGGGTACTCCCTTTATAATCAAAGCGGGCAACTGCTTTTTGAACGAAAATGAAACATGCGGAATCGTAAAAGTATCCAAGGGCGGCGCGGCACGCCATCCCGAATGGATGAGCGATGCGGGCGAAATAGAGTGGAAACTTAAAATCGACAAGCAGATTTCATACAATGTCGGATACGGCGCAGGAAAAATCATGCGCGATTTAAAAGCTTTCGACATGTATTGGCATGCCGAAGGAATGAAGAGCGAATACAGCGGAACGGTCAAATACAACGGAGTCGTTTACAATGTTATTCCGAAGAGTTCCAACGGATACGCGGACAAAAACTGGGGCAGGGATTTTACTTCGCCCTGGCTTTGGCTTTCTTCAAACAATCTTTACAGCCGTGTCAAAAAACAAAAACTTGCAAACAGCGTTTTCGATATAGGCGGCGGAAGACCGAAGGTTTTCAAAATGGCTTTGGACGGCAAACTTCTCGGCGGTCTGTATCTTGAAGGCAGGGAATACGATTACAATTTCTCAAAGCCCTGGACGATGGCGCGACAAAGATTTTCGTGTAACGAGACAGAGGACAAACTCATTTGGAAAGTATGGCTCGAAAATAAAAACAGCCTTCTGCAAATCAATGTGATATGCAAGAAGAAAGACATGATTTTCGTCAATTATACCGCGCCTGACGGAAGCAAAAAACACGATCGGCTCTTTAACGGCGGAACGGGCAAGGCGATACTTAAAATCTACGAGAAAAAAAGACGCGGCATAGAGCTTGTGGATGTCATCGAAGCAAGAAACGTCGGATGCGAATACGGCGAATATGCGAAATAATTTGATATTTTTAAAAGACCTGAAATATGGTAGTATTGTTATGTGTTGATTTGCTCAAAATATCAGAGCCCTCGTAACCCTGTTCGGAGATTTTTATGATAGGTAAGAAAAAAATAATAGGTTTGTGCATCTCGGCGGTTCATACGGGTTTCAAGTCCGATTTCGTCGAACTTTTGAATCGTGAAATAGTCAGGGAAAATTTTAAATTAATCGTTTTCAACAGTTTGTTAAGCGTTTATGACGGAAGCATATACGATACCGGAGCATCTTCGGTTTACAATATCATTAATTTTGATATTCTGGACTGCCTCATTGTTTTTGACAGGGGCCTTATAAACAAACAAAACGGCATAGAACTCATTTCGAAAGCAAAAGAGAAAAACGTTCCCGTTATTTTGATTAATTCGGAGAACGAAGGATGTTTTTGCGTCAGCGACGATTATAAAACTTCATACAAAAGCCTTATCAGACATGTCATAAGAGATCACAATGTCAGAGATACTTTTTTCATGGGCGGATACAGATGGGATCCCGATACGCTTGACAGACTCGCGTGTTACAAAAAAGCTCTCGGAGACGAAAACATTACTTTTGACGACTGGATGGTCGGATACGGCGAATTTAAGGATTCAACGGCCAGGGAAGAAATCGACAGGGTAATCAAAGAAAGAAGAAAACCTCCCGAAGCCGTTTTTTGCGCAAACGACATTATGGCTATGGCCGTATGCACGAGACTTTCGGAACTCGGTTACAAAGTTCCGGAAGATGTAATAGTTACGGGATATGACGGAATAGAGGAAGGCAAATATTTTATTCCGAACATTACCACGGTCAGACGAAACATCGAAGGAGAGGCGGTTGCGTGCGCCAATCTTTTAAGGGATATATTCAAAGGCAAAGCCGAAAAGAGAATAATCAAAATTCCTTACAAGGTTATATACAACGAATCCTGCGGATGTCCGAGCGAAGAGGATTTTTCCGATTACAGGGAAAGAATGGCGGAATGCATGAAAATAAACAGGGATTTTTCCGCGCACGAATCCGATGTTTTTGCGGGAGCCGACAAATTCCTGATGTGCGATTCGCTGCCCGAAATGCTCGACGCGCTGGTTAATTACAATCTGGGCGAAAAATCTTTCCTTTGCATCAAATCCATGCTTTTCGAATCGCTGAATATTATGTACAAGAGCAATCTTGATTTGGATTTTTCCGATGAATACGTAATTCTTTCTTCGGAAAGCAGCGAGGAATTCGGCCTTTTGAAAGACGATTTGAAAATGATCGTTCCGAATGCCGAAGAGTGGTTTCGCGACGATACGGTATTTATCGTCAACGCGCTTTATGTTGAGGATTACCAATACGGACTGTATTTTTACAAAACGGACAATATCCGATATATGGCAAACCGTGTCAACAGAATGTCGAGAGCTTTGAATCTTTCCTTCGGAACGATTTACACGAGAATGATTCAAAAAGGCATGCAGATGGAACTTGAACAGGCTGCGTTCCTCGATCCCATGACGCAGATTCCAAACCTCAAGGGACTCGAAAGGTGGTTCGACGAATTTTCGCACAAATCCGACAACCATCAAAAGGCTCTTGCCATTGCCATTTTCAAACTCGACAAATACAAATATATTTACGAGAATTTCGGAGTGCTTGAAATCGAAGAAGTCGTCAATCTCATTGCGAGCGTTTTTTCGAGAAACACCGGGAGAAAGAAATTCTTTGCGAGAATATCCGACGACGAATTTGTCATTGTTGATTTCAACGGCGATCTGGACGATCCCGAAAAAGCCGAAAAACTCGTTAACGAAGAAATCAATACTCTTTTAAGCGCGATAGAAAATTACAATTCCGTCAAATTCAAGGATTACGGACTTGAGCTTAACGTAGGATATACGGTTTTAAAGAAGGGTTGGGATTCCGATTTGAGAGCCATCATGCGTCTCGCATACGGAGAACTCTACCTTAACATTCTTCGAAACAACAGAAAGAACAGCATTCAGAATGCTCTTCTCGAAGATTCGAAGGATCATTACGAGGATCTGATGCTCGTGCTCAACAAGAATCTTTTGACATATTATTTTCAGCCGATCGTCGATGCGCTGACCGGAGAGATTTACGCTTACGAAGCTTTGATGAGAACTTCCGGCGGAATCGAAATTTCTCCCCTTGTGCTCCTCGATACCGCGGCGAAATACAAGAAACTTTACGAACTTGAAAGACTGACTCTGTTCGGAATAATGGATTATTATGTCGAACATTTCGAAACCTTCAAGGGAAGAAGACTTTTTATAAACAGCATTCCCGGACATTTCCTAAACGACGAGGATTTCAAACTGTTTACGGAAAAATACAAGGATTACATTAAATACTGCGTATTTGAAATTACGGAACAGAATTCGATTTCCGACGGAGAACTTTATAAAATAAAGACTCTGACGGTCGATGATATGCAGGGTCAGCTTGCGGTTGACGATTACGGTTCGGGTCAGAGCAATATACAGAACCTTTTGAGATATACTCCGAATATCGTTAAGATTGACAGATTTTTGATAAAAGACATTTCAAAGGATTCCAACAAGCAGCTTTTCATGAGCAATATCATAGAATTTGCCAAATTAAACGATATGCGTGTTGTCGGAGAAGGAGTCGAAACGGAAGAAGAAATGAAAACCGTTGCCAAATACGGCGTCGATTATATTCAGGGATTTTACACGGCCAGACCCAATCCCGAACCCATCGATACGATTCCGGGCGAAATATCAAAACAGTTTGCGCATGCGTAGAGGCCAAGCGTTCGAATGGAAAACATGAGACTGGATAAATTTTTATCCAATACAACGGGAGAATCGAGAAGCAGAATAAAAGAAATCCTTAAAGCGGGAAGAGTGAAAGTCAACTCGGAAACGGCAAAGGATCCTTCCCTTAAAATCTTCCCCGACACGGATTCGGTGGAGCTTGATTCCAAAGCCGTCGTTTACGAAAAATTCAGATATTATATGTTAAACAAACCCGCAGGTTGCGTAAGCGCGACAAAGGATAAGTTAAGCGAGACGGTACTGGATTTTTTCAGGGGAGAAAACATGGACGGATTTTTCCCCGTGGGGAGACTCGATAAGGATTCCGAAGGGCTTTTGCTCATAACAAATGACGGAATGCTTGCACACAATCTGCTTTCTCCGTCGGGACATGTCGAAAAAGTTTATTTCGTTGAACTGGACAGAAAACTCGAAGAAGACGACAGAATCAAAATCGAAAACGAAATAGACATCGGAGACGACAAACCCTGCCTTCCGGCAAAGGTTGAAACAAAAGAAAACAATACGGCATTGATTTCGATAACCGAAGGAAGATTTCATCAGGTTAAAAGAATGTTTGCCGCGGCGGGATATGAGGTAAAATATCTTAAAAGAATTGCGATGGGCTCTCTTTTTCTCGATGAAAAATTGAAGCCCGGAGGATACAGAAAATTAAGCGACGAAGACATTTGCCCCTTAAGAAAGAAGGAACAATATGGCTAAGGGAAACAATCAGAAATGTAAATTGCTGTATCTTATAAAAGTCATGGAATCTCTTACCGATGACGAGCATCCGCTCACGATGTCGGAGATTATTTCCGAGCTTGAAAAACATGAAATCACAGCGGAAAGAAAAAGTATTTATTCCGATTTGGAAACCATGCGCGAACTCGGATATGATGTTATAGGAGACGATTCGGGAAGATACTACGCTTATCTTTTGGGTGAGAGAACTTTCGAACTTGCGGAATTGAAACTTCTGGTTGATTCGGTAAGCGCTTCGAAATTCATTACCGACAAAAAATCCAAATCGCTGATAAAGAAACTCGAAAGTCTGACCAGCGTTTACAATGCAAAAAAACTTGACCGTCAGGTTGTCGTAAGCGACAGAGTCAAGACGATGAACGAAAGCATTTACATAAACGTGGACATCATTCATTCCGCCATTGCGGAAAATTGTCAGATAAGATTCAGATATTTTAATTACACGCCCAAAAAAGAAATCGAATACAAAAGGGACGGAGAGTTTTATTATGTTTCTCCCTGGGCGCTTATCTGGAGCGATGACAATTATTATCTTGTCGCATATGATTCGTCCGATGAAATCATCAAGCATTTCAGAGTCGACAAAATGAACAAGATGAGTCTTGTCGATGCGAAAAGAGAAGGCGGTTCGGAATTTAAGAAAACGGATGTGTCCGAATATTCCGGAAGCATCTTCGGAATGTATCAGGGCAAAATCGAGAGAGTACGTATGGAATTCGATAACGAACTTGCGGGTGTTGTAATCGACAAATTCGGCAAGGACGTAAATATAGTCAAAACCGGTGCAAAGAAATTCGTTGTCAGCGAAAACATCCGTGTGAGCAATCAGTTTTTCGGATGGATATTCGGACTTGGAAGCGGAGCGAAAATAATAGCTCCCGCAAGTGTTGTCAACGCCATGAACGAAGAAATGAAAAAAAGACTTGAATAGGAGAAAAAAATGAGATTATCTGAGCTTGAAGAGTATTCCGAAATTTATATTCAACCGCATGACAATCCCGATCCCGATGCGCTTGCTTCGGCCTTCGGTCTTTATGTGTATTTTACCGAAAAGGGCAAAAACGCAAAAATTGTATACAGCGGAAGAACAAGAATCAAAAAATCCAATCTGGTTCTTATGAAGGATGAGTGCGAAATCCCCATCGAATACGTGGAAGAAAATACGGATTTTAAAGATGCTCTTTTAATTACGGTAGACTGTCAGCACGGCGAAGGAAACGTCACGAATTTAAAAGCGGATCACATTGCGATTATCGATCATCATCAGGGAACCGGCGTGGGAGATTACAGGGAAGTTGTTCCTTATTTGGGAAGCTGCTCGACCCTTGTATGGTCCATGATGAGAAAAGAAGGATTTAAAGTCGATGAAAATCTGAAACTCGGAACGGCCTTCTATTACGGCCTTATGACCGACACCGGCAATTTCATGGAAGTAAGCCACCCTCTCGACAGAGATATGATGGATTCGATTAATTATTCCAAAGCGCTTATCAAACAGTTTACCAATTCGAACATTTCCCTTCAGGAGCTCGAAATAGCGGGCGAAGCGCTTATCCATTATGATTACGATGAGGAAAACGAATGCCTTATCATTCATTCCAAACCCTGCGATCCGAACATATTGGGATTCGTTAACGATCTGGCTCTTCAGGTTGATAAAATCACCGTTTCGGTTGTTTTCAACGAAGCGAATGTGGGATATAAGCTTTCCGTAAGAAGCTGTTCGACGGAAGTTAAGGCAAACGATCTTGCATCGTATCTTACGGAGACCATAGGCTCGGGCGGCGGACATACCGAGAAGGCCGGCGGCTATATCGACAAAGAACTTTTCCATAAAACCTTTGGCGATATTTCGATGGATGAATATCTCAAAAACAGACTCAAAGAATATTTCGAAAACAGTGAAATCATTTATGCTAAGGAATATACGATTAATCTTGAAGGCATGAAGAAATACAAAAAGAAACACATCCAGCGCGGATTTGTCGATTTGTCGAAGATTCTTCCCCAGGGTACCCCCATTACCATCAGAACCCTCGAGGGCGATGTGGATACAAAGGTTGACGACAAATATTACATTCTCATCGGTTTAAAAGGCGAAGTATATCCTATTCTCAAAGAGAAATTTTACAAATCCTATCATGAAAGCGAAGAGGAATATGAATTCCACGGAGAATACGATCCCGCCGTTCATATCAGAAACGAAGGCCGCGTGTTGAATCTTATCGCACATGCCAAAGGCTGCATCAACTTTGATACATCCTATATTTATGCAAAAGAGATTGAAAAGATCGTAAAGATTTTCACATTCTGGGATGAAGAAAGTTATTACATCGGAAGACGGGGCGATTTCATCGCATGCCGCGAGGACGATCATAAGGATGTTTACATCATAGAAAGAGATATTTTCTTTAAAACTTACGAACCCGCATAAAATATATTTACAAAATATAATTCACGGTGTTACAATAAGCGTCACAACGAATCTGTTGTGACGTTTTTTTTCTTAAACGTCGTTTACAAAATTCCCCATACCAAAAATTCAATCTGCCGTAAAAAGAAGGTGTGTATTTTTATGCCCGAAATCGGAGATTTGATTTCGCGCTACCGTATAGAAGAAATCATAAAACGCGGCGG
>JAGADU010000093.1 GCA_017613435.1 Lachnospiraceae bacterium
CATTGCTGTTTATTTGTCAAGGTTCTTTGTTGCTTTCTTTCTTGACGGCAACGAAAAGATTTTATCACTACCGCCAACGCATGTCAACAACTTTTTTTAATATTTTTTCGCCTTTTTTTCGGCGGTGGAATTTAATTTTAACATTGCCCATTTTAAATGTCAATAAATGGACTACAAGTATTGGCAATAAAAAAACCACTTAGTAACTAAGTGGTAATTTTCAAACGGAGAAAGAGGGATTTGAACCCTCGCGCCGGTTACCCGACCTACACCCTTAGCAGGGGCGCCTCTTCAGCCTCTTGAGTATTTCTCCAAAGTCTTAAGTGTAACGCTTACCAATATGCAGTATGTCAGGAAAACTAGTCTCATTTTCGCCGGCCACTGTTTTATGACGCATTGATTATTATAAAGGTACGCCTGTCTTTTGTCAACTTTATAATTCAAGTCTCATGCATATTATAATATGAAGACAAGCAACTTTTATTCCTTTTGCAAAAGCCCCAGACTTTCCGCGCTGTAATCCTTATCCTTCGTAATCTTAAGAAGCTCTTTCATATATTTAAAAGCAGCTTCTTCGCCTTCGTCTGCCATTACCGTCAGGGCTTTTTCCAAAACGGCCTTGGTATCCTTATCCATAATGATCACGTCGCGGGCTCTCTGATAATATGCCCATGCATCGCCCTTTGAATATTCATCCTTGTTATATGCCACGCATGCCGCATATCTGTCGGCGATCATCTCCGCAACATATTTAAGCGGCATTTTGCAGCCGAAAGCATATTCCGCGCTTGATGCCGAATAATCGATCCAGTATTCAAAATGATGTCTGTTCCTTCCCTTATGATGAAGCCACGCCATGGAAGCACCGTTAATTTTTCGGTCAACGGCATTCGGGGAAAGTCTTCCGGAATAATATTTTACGCTCGGGAAAAATTCGGTGGGAGAAAATTTGCTTAAGTCATGAAAGATGCCCTGGCGGAAAAGACCCATTTTAAAACACGCCCTTCGAACATACCTTTTATGTTTAAGGACGGTTCCCAGATGTCCGAAGAATCTTTGGGCAAAATTCATTTCTTTATAAAGATAATATTTTTCTTCCTGTGTCATTTTATAAAAATACTCTTTTGTTTCTTTTATTTATAAAGACAGTTTCCCTTCGAATCCGCAACAACAATAACAGGAAAGTTTTCAACTTCCAGTTTTCGTATTGCTTCGGTTCCGAGATCGTCGTAAGCCACAACTTCGCTTTTAACGATAGATTTGGAAAGGAGCGCACCCGCGCCTCCCACGGCCGCAAAATAAACACTTCCGTTTTTTACGATTGCATCCATTACGGCCTGTGTTCTTTTGCCTTTTCCGATCATTCCTCCAAGTCCCATATCAAGGAGTCCGGGTGTGTATTTATCCATGCGTCCCGCGGTTGTCGGGCCTGCGGAGCCGATTACTTTGCCTTCTCTTGCGGGTGAGGGTCCCATGTAATATATAATCTGGTTGACTATATCTATAGGAAGTTTTTCGCCCTTCTCGAGCGCTTCCTGCATTCTTTTATGCGCCGCATCGCGCGCGGTATAAATGGTGCCGGTTAAATATACGTAGTCTCCCGCCGTAAGTTCTTCTTTTTCTTTTTCGTTCATCGGAACGTTTATGTTCTTTGTCATTTTCACTCCGTCGATTGCTTTAAGCAGTATTTCTGTATTAAATAACTCTCTCTATGTGTCTGTTGACATGGCAGCAAATATTTACGGCTACCGGAAGTCCCGCAATATGCGTGGGATAGGTTTCGATATTGATTGCCATTGCGGTAACGCTTCCTCCGAGTCCTGCGGGACCTATGCCGAGAGCGTTTATTTTATCAAGCATTTCTTCTTCAAGTTCTTTTACATAGGGAATATCCGAATGTTCGCCCGTCTTTCTTGTAAGAGCATGCTTTGCCATAAGGGCGCATTTTTCGAAAGTTCCGCCGATGCCGACACCGATTACCATGGGAGGGCATGCATTCGGACCCGCGTCTTTAACGGCGGACAGAATCGCATTCTTAACGCCCTCTATTCCGTCGGCGGGTTTTAACATATACACCTTGCTCATGTTTTCGCTTCCGAAACCTTTGGGCGAAATCGTTATTTTCACCTTGTCGCCGGGTACGACGGAATAATGAATTACCGCAGGTGTATTGTCCTTGGTATTGTTTCGGATTATGGGATCGTCCACAACGGATTTTCTGAGATACCCTTCCGTATATCCTTTTCTTATGCCTTCGTTCACCGCATCTTCGAGATTTCCTCCGACAAAATGAACATCCTGTCCGATTTCAAGGAAAACAACCGCCATGCCGGTATCCTGACATATGGGAATCATTTCTTCTTTGGCAATAATTAGGTTTTCTTTCAACTGATTGAGTATTTGTTTGCCGAGTTCGGATTTCTCGCTGTTGCAGGCATTGTCAAGCGCGAGGCACATGTCATTTGACAAAACATGATTTACCTCTATGCACATCGAAGAAACCGAGTTTGTTATTTCATTTACATTTATTTCACGCATCGTAATTCTCTTTCGTATTTAGTCTTCTTTTGCTTCGTGATAGGTATACTGTCCGTGATTCTTGGTCATATGACCGTAATTGATTGCATTTACGGGACAGTGATGAAGGCATCCGAAGCAAAGCGAGCATTTCTTGTTAACCCAGACGGGCTTGCCGTAATCAAGCGAAATTGCCGATGTGGGGCACTGCTTTGCACAGATTCCGCAGCCGATGCAATCCTCCGATACCCTGAACGCGGATGTTTTTCTCGTTAAATCATATGCGGGCTTGGTGATTTTGGATGCGGGCCATACGCCTCTTAATTTGTTGTGATATCCGCCCGTTTTGTTATTAATCAGGAAAACAATGTTTTTGAGGCTTTCTTCGGCTCTTAAATTAACCGCATCGTTTTTCTGCGTATTTTTTACATTGAACACCACGGTGTAATTGTCGACCATTCGAACCGAAAAAGTCGCATGAAGTCCGATTCCCCTCTTTGAAAGAATCTTGGCGAGCTGCATATCCGCACCGCCCGTCGCAACGCCGCAGGTTGCCACGGAATAGGTGTAATGTTTTCCGTATTTTTCCAGGGAGATATTCTTGGCGAATTCTTCTACAACCGAAGGAAGACTCCAGTAATAAATCGGATATACGAAACCGATTCTCTCACCTTTTTTCAGTTTGAAATCATATTGCATTCTCTTTACGCAGTCAGCCATCGAAATGACTTTTTCGTTGGTTGCTTTTGCTATTAAGTCTGCTGCGTGTTTGCTGTTTCCCGTTCCCGAAAAATAAAAAATCATCGTGCCACCGTCCTTTTCGTAGAATAAAACACTTTTTCCGTCCGAATCCGAAGCGGAAAAAGTGTCGTTTCATCAAAATACAAAAATTGCTGCACCGTATGAAGGAAGATCGAATTCAAGATGATATTCTTTGCGGTCGCATTCGCCTTCCTGTGCGTTTAATATCGAAGGGATTTCTCCTCCGTTTCCGCCGAATCTCTTTTCGTCGCTGTTAAGAAGCAGCTTGTATTTTCCCTTGTTCGGAACTCCTACCCAGTAATTGTTTCTTCTCATGGGCGTCATATTCAATATTACAAGGATGCTGTTCTTTCCGGTCGAATCTTTTCTGATATAACTGTAAATACTTCTGTCCGCGTCGTCGGCGTTGACCCATTCAAAACCGTCCCAGCTCGAATCGAATTCGTATAAAGAAGGATATTTACGGTATATCTTTAAAAGTTCCGCGACATAATCAAGCATTCCCCTGTTCAAATGATTCTCCAAAAGGAACCAGTCAAGTTCTCTTTCTTCGCTCCATTCTCTTTCCTGTCCGAATTCCTGACCCATGAACAAAAGTTTTTTGCCTTCATGTGTAAACATGAATGTATATCCCACACGAAGGTTTGCATATTTGTCGATCTGGTATCCCGGCATTTTGTTGACCATGGAACACTTAAGATGAACAACCTCGTCATGCGAAAGAGGGAGAATGTAATTTTCGCTCGAATTGTAACTCATCGCGAAAGTCAGTTTGTTGTGATTGTTCTTTCTGAAATACGGATCGAGTTTCATGTATTCGCAAAAATCATGCATCCAGCCCATATTCCATTTGAACGTAAATCCGAGTCCTCCGTCTTCGGGCGCGGCCGTAACCTTGGGCCATGCCGTAGACTCTTCGGCGATTGTGCATACTCCGGGGAATCCGCCTCTTATTACGGAATTCAAATGCTTGAAGAATTCAATAGCTTCAAGATTTTCGTTTCCGCCGTATTTGTTGGGAACCCACGCGCCGGCCTGCTTGCCGTAATCAAGATAAAGCATCGAAGCCACCGCATCCACGCGCAAACCGTCGATGTGATACTCTTTTATCCAAAAAAGCGCGTTGGCGATAAGGAAGTTTCTTACTTCGTTCTTTCCGTAATTGAAAATCTTTGTTCCCCAATCGGGATGTTCGCCGAGTCTGGGGTCCGGATGCTCGTAAAGGCATGTTCCGTCAAAATCCGCAAGGCCGTGAATGTCTCTGGGGAAATGTGCGGGAACCCAGTCAAGGATAACACCGATTCCGTTTTTGTGGAGCGTGTTGACCAGATACTGGAAGTCCTCGGGGGAACCGTATCTTGAAGTGGGAGCATAATAACCCGTTACCTGATATCCCCAGGAACCGTCAAAAGGATGCTCCGCAATACCCATAAGTTCGATATGGGTGTATTTCATCTCTTTTAAATATTTTATTATTCTGTCCGCGAAATCTCTGTAGGAATAAAAACCGTCGTTTTCGGATGTGGGATGTTTCATCCACGAACCGATGTGGCATTCGTAGATTGCCATGGGTTCTTTGAAAAGATTGCACTTTGCGCGCGTGTTCATCCACACCGTATCACTCCATTTAAACTGGGTGATATCGGTAACGACCGATGCCGTTCCGGGACGAAGTTCCGCCTGATTCGCATACGGATCCGCCTTGTACAATTTGGTTCCGTTTTCGGTATAAATAAGGAATTTATACATATCCCCTTTTTTGACGTTTCTTATAAAGGTTGTATAAATTCCGATATCTCCGATACGTTCCATCGGATACTGGTCTTCCTGCCATCCGTTAAACGAACCGATTACATATACGCTTTTCGCATTGGGAGCCCAAACAGAAAAGAACACTCCCTGTTTGCCGCCCTTTGAGGTAATGTGAGCCCCGAGTTTTTTGTAAATATCATAATGCGTTCCCTGTCCGAAAAGATAACAGTCCGCCTCGGAAACAAAAACATTTTCTTCATTGGCCATTGCGGTATCCCCCAAATAATAATTATTCGAAATCTTTTTCGCGAAGCATAATCATACCGTTTTCATCGCTCATCTTTTTGGAAATCTTTCTGAAAAGATTGGAAACCGTTCTCTTCTTGTTGTTGTCGATTGCTTCATCGACGATTCCCTTGACTTCCGCGATGGTTACCGTATGATTTCCGGCCTGAGCTTCACGTACTCGCTTGTGGAATGCCATGTTCGCGAATCCTTCGTCGATCGAATAGCCCAAATTGTTGGCGTATTTCATTCCGTAGTCAACCAAAGACGCTTCGCTCATGGCGATTATGTCGATTCTTATGTTGAAATAGTCCGTAAGCGTGCGCTGACGGCTTACGAGTTTTTTGATCTCCGCTCTGGAATCGATAAGGAAAATGAGAATTCCTCTTTCTTCCTGATTGATGCCCTGAGTGAGTTTAATCAGTGCATTGTTGGAAAGCTTGTTTGCTTCGGTTATCGCAAGTGCACCGTTATTTAATCTGTCGAGAATTTCAGGTATGTTCTTGTTGTTAAAATCGCCTGCCGAAATGCTTGACATCGCACCCGAGAAATTCACGTCCGCGAATTTGACGAATTTAACGATTGATTTGGCAAGGGCAAAACCGCTTTCGGTATTGTCGGTCGTGATAATAACGTTTCCGACATACGATGCGAGGGAAATATTTTCCAAAGCATTTGCGATCTGCGTTCTCATTGAACGGGGATGCAAAAACTGCGAGAAGAGTTTTCTTTCTTCGGGACTTAAATCCTTAACGCCTTCGTGCTCTTTTTCTTCTTCCTCGTCATAGGAAGAAGCCTCTTCTTTTTCGTTTTGATCAGAATCGCTTTGCTCTTTGGTTATATCGGATTCGGACGCGGAATCGTTAACATTTTCTCCGCTTTCTTCGGTTTCGGGCTCTTCAATATCTTCCGAAGCAGCCTCCGAAGCCTCGGCAATTTCTTCGTCCGTTTCCTGTTCGATTTCTTCTTCGATCTGTTCGCCGCCCTCTTCGAGCACTTCCTCTATATCTTCGGGAATCAAATCTGTGGCGCTCTCTTCGGTTTCGACATTTTCTTCGACGGTCTCTTCCGCGAATTCATCGTCCAGATCCGCTACTTCTTTCCAAATGCTTCCGGGCTCTTCTTCGGGCTCTTCGTAAGTGTCTTCCTTTTTCTTTTCGAAAATCTTGCCCGTCTGTTCAACTACATCCGCATGAATACTCTTTCTTAAATTCTGAGTATTTCTCTCTTTTATCTTTGACCAGTCGGAAAGCAGATCGTCCATTGTAATCTGTCCGGGAGCCTGTTCGTCGTCGCTTTCGTCGAATTCGATATCGGTAAAAGAAATCTGTCCGTCGGATTTGCTGTATAAATGCTCGCCCATTTCTTCCAGTTCGGGATTTCTCTTCTTGGGCGCTCTGACTTCTCTGATATCGGCAGCCTTACTCGTTGCAAGATCGTACTGCGTAAAGCTGATATCCTCTGTTTTGTCCGAGAAGAACACTTCCTGTGTCGAAGGAGGAATGGTCTGCTCCAGGGATTTGGTATGGAACTCCGGTCTTTTTCTTCTGACGGGAGCACCGCCTTCTTCGGATTTGAGAGTCTGTATATCCTTGGCAAGAGAGCTCTCGAGATTGAGCGCACTCATGTCCATTGTATTCATAATCTTAACGTTTCCGCTTCCCGGACGTTCCTCTCCTCTGTCTCCGAGGCTGAGTTTTCTCAAAAGAGTTTCCTGTTCCTGTGTCAGGGGCACGCAACTCTTTTTGAGTTCGAGGGATTTTCTGGCAAATTTGCCGTCGTCTCCGAAAAGCAAAATAAGTTCGTCACATTCGGCCGCGCATTCGGCGTACTGTCTTGCCTGATTGTAAAGCTTTGCAAGTTCGAATCTGAACTGCTCCGCAGCCGGTTCTTTTCTCTTTAAATCAACGAGAATGTCGATTTTTTCGGTGACGGGAAGATCGTAAGCAAGCGATCTTTTGTATTTGAGAGCATCGTAATGCCAGTCGCTCTTATCCGTCATGCTCTGATATCTGTCAAGATAAACCTGGGCGGTTACGACATCCTTGCTCTCGAAATACGTTTCGCAAAGAAGGTAAACAATCTTTTTGTTATTGGGTTTTTTGTTGTGAGCCATTTTGAGAATATTGACCGCATCGTCGTAACGGCGGGTTCTTCTGTAAGCCTCTGCCGCCTGCGTGAGACGCTTGATATCCTCTTCCTTACGCCAGTCTACTTTATCCACAAGAAAAACGGCATCATTGTATCTGCCCGCTTTCATCAGTCTTTCAATTTGTTCACAATGAAGTCTGCTATCCGATTTATCCAAAACAACCACCTCGTAAGCTTATCAAAAAAATAATATATATTGTGTTTCGACACACAAAAAAACACCCTATATAGTTTATCATAAGCATATGAGAATGTCAAAAATTATTGACCCAAAATATCCGAAAGTAAGGCAAATTCTTCGAGAGAAAGTTCCTCCCCGCGAATATTGATGTTTTTGCCCATTTCAAGCAATGCATTCTCGACGTTTTTCTTGTCGGTTTTATATGCCGAAGAGTGCGAAAGCGCATTGGTTAAAGTCTTTCTTCTTTGTTCAAACGCTCCTTTTATGATCTTAAACATCAAATCCCTGTTTTTGACGTCAACGGCGGGCTTTTCGAGCTTGTCGAGACGTATTACCGCGCTGTCCACGTTCGGTCGCGGAATAAAGCAGTTTGGCGAAACCGTCATTTTGACTTCGGCATTGCTGTAAAAAGCCACCGCAAGCGACAGGGCGCCGTAATCCTTGCTTCCGGCCTTAACCTGCATTCTTTCCGCCACTTCCTTTTGTATCATGACCGTGATGCTCTCGATCGGAAGGTCCTTTTCAAGCAGTTCCATGATAATCGGAGTCGTGATGTAATAAGGGAGATTGGCTACAACCTTGGCCGATTTTGCATTGTTTTCCTCCAGTATTTTAACTATATCCGTTTTAAGAATGTCCTGATTTATTACCGTAACATTGTCAAATTCGGAAAGCGTGTATTCGAGTACGGGAATCATGTTTCTGTCGATTTCCACGCAGATTACTTTTTTGGCCGCAAGCGCAATATGCTGCGTGAGCGTACCGATTCCGGGCCCGATTTCCAAAACCGTATCTTCACCTGTAATGCCGGCGGCGTTTACGATTTTTTCAAGAATATTCGAGTCGACAAGGAAATTCTGGCCGTATCTTTTTTGGGCGGAAATCCCGAATTTTCTTAAAATCTCACTTGTTTTCGAGGGATTTCCCAAATATGCTTTTGAGCTCATGCATCCAATTCCTTTTCTTGAGCGTGATGTTGTATTTGTCGACAATCTTTTGCTCGGGTTCGTAATCGCCGAGAATTTCGTCGGATTTATCGATTATTTCGCCGTAAGACTTCAAATCGACCTTAAAATATTCGTTCTGACCGTTCATTAAAACGATATCTTCTTCCTTGTCGTCGGTAAGACCCCGTACGAGACCGTAGGGAATCGTGGTATAAAACCTGAATTGTTTATCAAAGAAATATTCCGAATCGCCCCCGTACAAAACATAGCTTTTTTGTTTTTTTAAATACAGGAATTTGTTCGGCAAACCGTCTATGTAAAGCGATTTTACCGCCCTGTCGGTCCTTGCGTCGTATATCGTCAGCGCGCCGTTGTAATGCTGAATAGAATAATATTTTCCGTCGTCGGATTTAAGTACGGTATAAACCGTCTTGTCCTTATCGTAATAAGCCGATTTGTCCGCAACGCAGTCGGTTGTAAATTCTTTTACTCCGGTCTTTGACAAAACCGAAGCAAATTCTCCGCGTTCGAGTTCGAACTCGGATACATACGAATAATCGTTTTCATGCATTATGTATAAAGCATTGCCTTTTTTCGAAACATTGATGAGATTCACATTGGATTTGTTCGGGAAAAGCTCGTACGACATATCTCTGCCCTCATAGAAAAACGAATCCATCAGAAAGATTTTCTCGCTGGAATCAACTATCGCGAATCCGTCGTCGCAGGAGAAAACTTCCAGAATTTCGTTCGCTCTCGCAAGAGTCGACAAAAGATTTATGTCATAATCGAAAACCATCGCCTGGTGATTTCCGTAAACGCAAAGGCCGTAGTCGTTAATGCATAAATCATCCATCTCTCCGATTTCGATGATTTTGCCCAAAACCCCGCTCTTTGAGGTGGCATATTCAACCTCGTATCTTAAAAGATGCGTGATGTCATGATAGGAATCGGGATCTTCGCCGATAAATGCAATAAATACGTAATCCTCGCTTGTGGCAAGACCGGTCTGTCCCGTGATATTGTTGTCGCGGATGAACATGTCAATCTTTCCGGTTGCGGTTTCGAAACGACAGACTATCGCGCCGTCGAAAGCACTGTCCTCCTTAACGGCAAAAACCGCATATTTTCCGTCCTCGGAAAAAGCAACGTCGAGATATTCGGAAAATTCATCGAATTCCAGTCCGTAATCCGAAAATTTTATTTCATACAAAACGGTATCGCTGACATATCCTTTTACCCCTTCAAGCGTGAAGGTAAAAGTCATGCTTCCGTCTTCGAGTGTCTCGACAAATCCCGCAAAAGAATCGATTGTTTTTTCTTCTTTCGAATTGATGTCGATATATCCCGTTTCACATACGTCAACATTGTATCCAATCGAATAAATAACTCCGTCGTTACCCGAAAAATCCATGTCGTAAAGACCCGGGGCATCTTTTTCGTAAAGAATCTCTCCGCTTTTGATATCCGCAATGTAGAGCTTCTCGTCAAAGCCGTAAAGAACCATCTTCTGCCTGTCGGGCGAAACACGATAAGTAATAATCGACGAAGGTATCGTCACAATGTTTTCGGGAACGTATGATTCCGATGCTCCGTATACATTCATGGCATCGACAAGCGCTCTGTAAGCATCTTCGTTATAGTCCTTCGTCTCCCTGTCGGGGAGCACGCTTCTTGCCGCATAAATCGCATCGAGGCGCCTTCCGTTTTCGTATAATTCCTTTGACGCCGCGGCCATGGAAGATGCGTATTTATCCTGAATGGTTTTGTTCTGTTTTTGAATTTTAACGGTAAAAAGAATGCAGACAATCGCAAAAACCGCCACTACGGCAAGTGCCGCTTCCATGGCGATTATTCGTTTTTTGATCTGCGCTTCCCTGTGTCTTTGTTTTAAATCGTCATAGTTTAAATTGAAAATGGCCGCACATAATTTAATGACGGCGTTATCCATCGCTTTTAATCGCTCTTTGTTGTTTTTACCCCTGCAGTCGGCGGCAAGCGGTTCCCTGGTTCGCCGGATAAGCACTTCGTTGCCGTTTAAATCCTTTTCCTTAACGTCCTCGTAAAGAAGAATCTCGGGGAAGGACTCATCGGGCTCGCCTTCCGCAAGCACCAAAAGAACATGATTTCTGTCATGAGTCTGTACAAATGTTTCTATTTCTTTTTTGCACCATAAAGACTGCGGAAGTCTGGGCGTACAGATAACTATAAGGAATTCCGTATTGCCAAGCGCCGCCATTATCGGGTCCGAAAGATTGCCCGAAAGAGGAAGTTCGGCTTCATCGCGAAACACCCTTTCTATCTTTGTTTTCTTAAGACCCTTTTTCTTTACGACGGATTTGGGAAGTTTGAAATTTTCGAGTTTTTTGTGAAGATTTTCCGATACGAAAGAATCAAGCTCGCAATGTCTGTAGCTTATAAACGCATCGTATTTAACATTCTCAAGACCCATGTTTTCTCCTTGTATTCATCATCGAAAATCATTCTTTGTGCCATGCCTCTAAGCGTTTTTAACATTCTTTTACGCTTTGCGTTTCCGATTATTATCGGATCAATCCCCGATGCCGTACATTTCAAGCGCGTTTTTATAAGTGATTTCAATGACTTTTTCTTCGTCGATTCCCTTTATCGAAGCTATTTCCTTAACTACGTAATCAAGGTAGAGCGACGAATTTCTCTTTCCTCTGAAAGGATCGGGCGCAAGATACGGACAGTCCGTTTCAAGCAATATTCTCTCCATCGGAATAAGCTCTACGCTCTCTTTTAATTTCTTTGCGTTTTTAAAAGTAACGACTCCGCCGACGCCTATATAAAAGCCCATTTTGACGGCTTCGAGCGCGATTTCGGGCGAATAGGAAAAGCAGTGAACCACTCCTCCCGTCTTTGCGGCATCGCTTGATGCGAGAATGTCCATCGTATCCTTCGCCGCCTCTCTCGAATGCACTATAATAGGAAGAGACAATTCCTTCGCCAGTTCAATCTGTGCCAGAAAAGCCTTTTTCTGGATGTCGGAGTTTTCCTTGTTCCAGTAATAATCAAGGCCTATTTCTCCGACGGCGACAACCTTTTCGTTCGCGGCCATTTCCCTTAACCGGTTAAGGCTCTCGTCGTCAATTTCCGCGGCATCGTCGGGATGAACTCCGACGGCTGCGTAAAAAAAGTCGTATTTATTTGCCAAATCGACGCTTCTTTGGCTCGAAGAAAGATTGGCTCCGACATTAACGATCTTGCCCACATTGCTTGTTTTGAGCTCTTCGATAATGCTTTCCCTGTCTTCGTCAAAAGCCTCGTCGTCGTAATGCGCATGCGTGTCAAATATCATATTCTTTCCTTAATAATATAAAATCCCTGCTCTGAAATGATATCATACTTTGGCTTATTTTGAAGCATTACCGCCAAAAAATTTTCAAAAAAAGTATTGCAAAACAAAAAAACTTATACTATAATCTGTTTTGTTCGCGCGATTAGCTCAGTTGGTAGAGCACCTGACTCTTAATCAGGGTGTCCAGGGTTCGAGCCCCTGATCGCGCATTAAGTACTAATTTTGTGGACGTAGGAGCCATGGGGTTGGTGCTTTATTTTTTTACGGAGGTATTTTTATGACAAAAAGAGAATTGGCAATGAATTATTTCAAAGAAGGTTACAACTGTGCACAGTCAGTGGTTTTGGCTTTCGCCGATATGCTTGAACTGGATAAATCCACTCTCCTTAAAATGTCCTCCTCCTTCGGAGGCGGCTTCGGAAGATTGCGCGAAATATGCGGAAGCGTAAGCGGTATGGGAATCGTTCTCGGACTGCTTTACGGCCCGGATGATTCTTCGTCGCCCGAGGACAAAGCGGCTCATTACAAAAGAATTCAGGAAGTCGCTCACGCATTCGAAGAAAAGAACGGTTCCATCGTATGCAGGGATCTGCTCGGATTAAGCGTTAAGCACGATGCGCCCACACCCGAAGCACGAACCGAGGATTATTACAAAAAACGCCCCTGCGTCGAACTTGTCGGAGATTCCGCGGAAATACTCGAAGAATATATTTCAAAAAATCCTTATTAAACACAAAAGACCGAAATCCCACGGATTCCGGTCTTTTTTATATGATTCTTTAACTTTATTAAAATACAAACTGGAATATGCAGAACGATGCATAAAGCAAAAGGAGCGTAATTCCCTGCCATCTGTAAAGCTTGCCCTTAATAAGCGCGGGTACGGTTAAGAAAAGCATAACGAAAAGCATTAAGGGAATTTCCACAACCAGCGAGGAATTGAGGCCCGTGTTTAAAAACAACTTTTCGGACGGAACTTCAAAAGGTTTGATGGTAATGGCAAGTCCGGAAACCAATACGAGGTTGAAAAGATTTGCTCCGATAATGTTTCCGAGCGAAAGCGATCCGTGACCCTTGATAAGGGATGTGATTGCGGTAACAAGTTCGGGAAGCGAGGTTCCCAGAGCCACAACCGTGAGCGCTATAACCGAATCCGGAACGCCGATTTTCTTTGCAATTATGGTTCCGTTATCTACAAGAAGAGTTGCGCCGAATGCGATTATTGCAGCACCGAATACAAGAAGGATAATTGCGGTAAGAACCGACATTTTCTCTTTTTCCTCTCCCTCTTCCTTTTGGGCTTCATCCGCTTTTTTGCTTCCCCGAAGCGCCGTGAGAATTGTCAGAACCATGTATACCGCAAACATGCAAAGAAGCACTATACCCGTGGTTCTTGTAAAATTGCCCGTAACATATGCCGAGAAAGAATAGAGTCCGGCTGCCGAGAAGAAGAAAAGCACCGGAACTATCAACGATTTTCTGTCAGCCTTTGCCGGCTTAACGGAAAGAGTGATTGCGGCAATCAATGCGACATTGCAAATAATCGATCCGATTGCATTACCGTATGAAATGTCGCCTTTTCCTTTGGCTGCTGCCTGAGCCGAAACCATTACTTCGGGAAGCGTGGTTCCGATCGATACAACCGTCGCGCCGACCAGTATCTCGGGAACCTTGAATTTCTCGGCTATCGCACTCGCACCGTCTACGAACCAGTCGCCGCCTTTTATCAAAAGAAAGAATCCGACAAGGAACAAAAGAATTGCCGGAATAAGTGCCGTTATATCGGCTTTGTTGTTAACAATAAAACATGCAAGTCCGAACACAAACAGAATTATTGCAAAAATTACTTTTTTCATAGATATCCATTCCTTTATTTATTCGCCTAAAACACAATCACGCTTTTTTGATTATAGTTTAATTTGCGCTTTTAATCAATATACGCCAATTATCAAAAAAGATTTAAATTGTGTTTTTTATATGGTATTATCTTTATTAGAAAAAAATCATTTGCGGGGGTTATTTTATGGCTTTATACGAATCAGGCGAGATGTATCTTGAAACCATTCTGGTTTTATATAAAAAAGGAGCGGAAAGAGTTCGCGCCATCGATATCGTTAAGGAAATGAACTTTTCCAAACCGAGTGTCAGCATCGCTCTTTCAAATCTCAAAAAAGAAGGTTACGTTACGGTTGACGCCAACGGAACGGTGGAACTTACGGACAGCGGTTCGAAGATAGCAAAAAAAATATACGAGCGACATATCATTTTAAGTTCGCTTCTCACCGATCTCGGGGTTTCTCCGAAAGTCGCTTCGGAAGATGCGTGCAGAATCGAGCACGTGATATCCGACGAGACCTTCAGGGTTATAAAAAGACATTACAAAAACAAACCGAATAAATAAACCAAAACAGACACCCGTAAAGGTGTCTGTTTTTATGTTTCTTATTCATTCTTCAAAATAAACCAAATCATTCACGGTATTCCACATCATCGTATACGGTCCAAAAAAGAATTCTTACGCGCGTTCCCGTCATATAACCCTTATCATATAACGAATTGACGTTTTTAACGGAATAAGCAACCGCATTGTATTCCACGGTTCCCCCGTCCTTGAGTTTTCTGGGAATCGGGATTAAAAATACCGCAAGGCAGGCAAAAATCACAATTATCGGAATTATAATCTTCTTTGCTTTTTTCATATATTTCTCCTTTACACAAATTTTACGACACATCCCTTCTTAATTAAATATTTTAATGTGTCGAACTTTTTGTGTCCACTGAATCATACTGACAAAAGAGAATATTTATGAACTTAACGGTTAACAAAACCCTGAAGAATTCGAGATCGGCCCCGATAATTCAAATGCCTTTAATCTATGATTATGGTTGAGCCCTCATACAGCACTTCTCCTGTTTTGGCATCAACCATAACACACATGTGGTTCTTGGTATAACCGGTCCAAGTGAGAACAATCTCTTCATCCCTGTTATCGATTCTAAGTTCCGGATCTTCGTAAAGATCAAAGTCTTTTTTCATATCTTCCATCGTGTAATTTACGGCAGTGTCAAACCCGTCGGGAATCTGCAATATCCAACTGTTGAATGAATTGGGTATTTCGTTATAACCGATTCCGAGTCTTATCGATCCGGTTGTCGGAACATCGTTATAATACTGTACGAAATCATAGTAATCTTCCGCAATTCCGGTCATATATCCTTCATAACGAAGTTCATACCTGTCATCGCATCCTACGGCTTCACGAAGACAACAAGCGGCAAGATATGCCTCATGAAGCGTCTCGGGTTTAACTTCAAATAAATCTCCGACGCCCTGATTGTGAATTGTCATTCCGCCACCCGTATCGCCGAAAAGCAGTACCCTGTCAAGATCTTCCTGGAAGAAGTAAAGCTGTTCCATATCATAGTATGAATAAAACCATCCGTCGTATTCCGAAAGATCCACATCCATTTCATCGAACACGTATAAGTTCCCGTATCCGTATTCGAGATCTACAATCATATCGGCAGTTACATCGTCATACATATCCCTTGCCACTTTGACAATATATCTTGAAATAAGTTCGCTGTCGTCTTTTGAGAGCACTGCGGTCAGCATTACAAATCTGCTGTGTTCGTGAGGTCTCTTAACAACCCCTTCATTCGTTATCAGGTTCTCGTCCGAGCTCGTCCATTCAATCTTTACACCGTCCGTTTCCGTCGGCAGAACAAGATCCTTTGTGACATTCATGTCAAAATCACCTTCGGCATACTTCGGATATTCACGCGCAATATCAAAAAATCTCGTATTTGTCTCATTACCGTATACAAAAAAGTCAACTATCCGAACATATCTTTCGGTACTTCTGAAATCGTTCGAATTAAGTATACGGTCATCCGCAAAAATAAGATCGACACTGCCGTCTTCGTGTATGGTGTCTTTATCAAAATCGAACTCAAAAATGTGTTCTTCATCGGTTTCATTGTACGAATCATAATCAAAATCAATATATGTTTTCGCCGATGAATCGTTATCATTGGGGCCGACATTTGCCGAAGGCGTTACCCTGTCATCAGGTAAAACCATGTCGGTCGGCACGGTTTCCTTTTCGGTATCTCCCGTGTTACCCTGCAGATTACCCGTCTTACCCGTACATCCCGCCAGCACCAATGATACTATAAGCAAACAACTTAATATTCTTCTCTTCATATTTCTTCTCCCACAATATCCTTCCTATAATTAATTCGCTGTATATCATAAACATTTAAGAAAGAGAAATGTTACAACAAACTTCCGAACCTTACTTTGCAAAATCGGATTAAATGTCTTCCCTGCGACTGATTTAATTATATAAGTTAGTTTGAAAAAATAAAAAAACCGGTGAAAAAAAGAGGAAAATGAGCATAAAAAAATCGGAGTGACCCGATTCGAACGGGCGGCCTCCACGTCCCGAACGTGGCGCTCTACCATCTGAGCCACACCCCGATAAAAGTTATACTACAACATATTATAACTCATTTCAAGCGTTGCGTCCCGTACAAAGCGCTTTGAAAAGCACTGTCTCGCGTCGCAACTTTTTAAATGATATATCATTTTTGTTTTAGTGTCAACAAAACAGTTTTGCGTGACAGGGCTTAAGCACGGGATTATAATTATGAAGACAATTATCTTAAAAAAGGAATTTTTTATATGAGCAAAATCATTAAAAACGCAGTATTCGATATCGGAATGGTTCTCATTGATTTCGCATGGCGCGCGACGATGGTCGAATCGGGTTTCGATGAAAAATGCATAAAGACACTCGACGAAGGTTTTGTCAACGATGAACTCTGGGACGAGCTCGATCTTGGCGTAATGGAAGAAAAAGACGTTATAGAAGAAGCCGTAAGGCGCTTTGGCGAATACGAAAAGGAAATTCGTTTCTTTTACGATAATCTCATCAAAACCGTCAGACCCTACCCCTATTCCGAAACATGGTTAAAAAATTTGAAAGAACGCGGTTTTAATGTATATCTTCTGACCAATTATCCCGATTCCCTTTTCAAAAAAAGCGTGGAATCGGCATTCCCTTTTTATCCCTATGTTGACGGCGAAGTGGTATCGTCGCGGGTAAAAATCAGAAAACCGAACGAGGGCATATACAAAGCCCTTTTTGAAAAATACAATCTTAAACCCGAAGAATGCGTTTTCTTTGACGACAGAATAATCAATGTCGAAGCCGCAAAAAAACTCGGTATGAACGCTTTTGTTTTTGAAGGATACGAAAAAGCGGTTTCGGATTTGGACAAGCTTGTAAACGGGCAGTAAAGGACTGTTATGAATACAAAAGAAGATCGTTTATCGCGCCTTCTTCCGATATTCGGAGAGGAAGCGTTGGACAAATTGAATAATTCCCACGTTGCGGTTTTCGGAATCGGCGGAGTCGGCGGATATGTGGCGGAAGCCCTCGTTCGCGGAGGTATCGGCGAAATAACCATCGTCGATCACGATACGGTTGCCGCATCGAATCTTAACAGACAGATTGTCGCACTTAATTCCACAATCGGCATGAAAAAAACCGAAGTTATGAAAGCACGCCTTTTGGATATCAATCCGGAATTGACAATACACGCGCGAGAGTGTTTTTATTTGCCCGAGACCGCCGGCGAATTTGATTTTTCCGAATATGATTACGTGGTTGATGCGGTAGATACCGTAACAGCCAAAAAAGAAATAATCGGCCGCTGCAAGGAATGCAATACCCCTGTCATATCTTCCATGGGAACGGGAAACAAAACCGATCCCACTCTTTTTAAAGTCTCTGACATATATTCCACCAAAGTCTGCCCTCTCGCAAAAGTAATGCGTCACGAATTAAAGCAGATGAATATCGAATCCCTCAAGGTGGTTTATTCCGAAGAAGAACCCAAAATAAAAAGAGCCACACCGGCAAGCACGTCTTTCGTGCCGGGTGTGGCTGGTTTAATCATTGCGGGAGAAGTTTTAAAAGACTTGTCCTATTCGTAATAATTCTGGATATTTTGCGGAACATAGAAATTTCCGAATCCGAAAACCGGCTCTTTTCTGCAATATACCATGCATGAAATCGGAAATACCAAAGGTATGAATACCGACAAAACTCCGAGGGCAATCGCAAGGCCTTTGTTGTTTTTGTCGTATGTCATAAGCAAATCGGAAATCATTATTGCCTTTGCGGCACCGCCTGCGAAAATCAGTATCAGATTGACGGCATATCCGAAAAGAGAAAGCAGAATCGAAATAATCGGTATTATTGAAAATACTGATAAAGCTATGGAGACTACAATACGAATGACGTACTTAAGGCATATATAAAGCCAAAAGCCCTTGTATCTGTCATAAGTATTGAACATTCCCAAATATGAATATTCTTTTATCGGCAGAATATGTGCCACATAATAGTTGGCAAAAGGCACAAATGCCAAAAAAGGATAATTGTATCCTGCTTTCTCGGCCATTATATAAAGCGGAAAAGCAAGTAAAATATGCCTTATAAGCATGCTTATCAAAAATAACAGAAACCAAATGACATATATTCCGAAAATTACCAGAGCAAAAGCCTCTTCGTCAGATATGTTTGCCAAAATTCTTTCCAAATGATACATATAATTCCTCTTTCTCAGCCGTCGACATCAAGATGCTCGAGGAGAGATTTTTTGTCATTTTTTACTACATCTCCGTGTTTAACCTGCGTCATGGTAAAGAATGCGAGAACCGCAAACACCACCGCATAGGGGAACAGGGATTTATATGAAACATACTGAAGGAACACACCCGACAAAATGGGAGTGAGAACCTGTGCAGCCATTGAAAAAGTATAATAATAACCGGTATATCTTCCTTCGTCTCCGTCGGAAGCGATTTCAACCGCCATGGGGAAGGAATTGACATTAATGGCACCCCATGAAATACCCACAAGACCGAAGAGAATGTACAAAACAATTCCTCCGCTGTTGGGGAAAGTACATAAAGCAAACGATACGGCAAGTCCGATAACGCCGGCCATGATGACTTTTTTTCTGCCGAATTTGCTTGAAATGATACCGATGGGAAGGTAACTGATTACAGCAAAAATGGTAGCCACAAGCATGTAAACGGCACAGTCTTTTTCTTCGAGTCCCAAAACCGTGGTCGAATATCTCGAAAATGCCGAATTGACCGCATTGTATGACATATACCAGAAAAATACGGATAAAAGAATAAAGATTAAACTTGTAAGTTTGTCTCTTGAAAGCTTCTTACCCGCATTCTTGTTTTCTTCAACCTGATCCGCATTCGGATCCTGCTCTCTCATTTCTTTCGACCATTTCTTCTCGGGAACGGTAAGAGCAAGAATTATCGTACAAACCGCCATGAATGCCATCATCGAAATAAACAAAGCCATGTAATTGGGAGTTGCGGGTGCCTCGGCCTTGGGAACCAGCAGCTTTATCATAATCATCGAATAAATAACGCCGACCGTACCCGTAAGCATGATGATCGCGTTACCCTTGCTTCTTAATGCTCTCGGCGTAATGTCGGGCATAAGCGCAACGGCGGGAGATCTGTAAAACGACATCGAAAGCAAAACGGCGCCGGTTGATATAAGGAAAAGAACCAGGTTTCTCGCATTGTCCGCATAGGGCATGAAAAACATCGAAATAACGGCAAGAAAAGTACCGATTACTATAAAAGGCATTCTCTTTCCGAATCTGGTGTTTGTTTTATCCGACCATATTCCGAATACGGGAAGAAGGAAGAGTGCGAAAACATTGTCCATTGCCATTACCACGCCGGTAATGACCTCGCTTAAGTGAAACGAGTCTCTCAGAATAAGGGGGGTAATAACATCGTACATTCCCCAGAATGCCGAGATGGACATGAATGCTAGACCTGCAAGGATGGTTCTCTTGTAATTTAATTTCATTGGATGTCCCCTTTAGTTTTAATACAAATAAAAGTATACAACATTTCATATTCTTTGGTAAACATTTTATATTCAATATCATTGATATTTTTGCCAAAAAATTGTACTATATCTAGAGAATAAATGTATTGGAGGCACTATGATTCTGTACGTTTTGGGGGCTTTAATATCTTACCTGGTAGGAAGCATCAACACAGCTTTCTTTTTGTCCAAAATTCTCAAAAAAGACATACGCAGCGGAGGCAGCGGAAATTTGGGCGCATCAAACGCCACACTGACTCTCGGATGGAAATGGGGCGTTGTCGTCGGAGCCTGCGATATATTTAAGGGCTTCATCCTCGTTTTTACCGCAAAAATGTTCTTTTCGGAATACGAATATCTGCCTTATATCGCAACGACCATGGCGGTTATCGGACATATGTTTCCCTTTTATCTTAAATTCAGGGGCGGCAAAGGATTCGCCACGCTTATGGGATGTATTCTCGGTTACAACTGGCTGGTATTCGTAATCGCCGGTGTTTTAACCATCGTAATCACTTTCGTGAGCGATTACATCGTGCTCTCGACCCTTACGATGCTTATAGGATTTCCCGTTTATGTCGGTATTTCCACGCATAATATAATTTACCCGCTGATCCTGTCTCTCGGCAGCATTTGCATATTTATCAAGCATATACCCAATTTTAAGAAAATCATCAAAAAAGAGGAAATCGGAATACGTTCTTCTTTTACAAAGAAGCATCGTATATGATATAATTCATTAACGGCAAAAAACAACGGAGGTAAAAAGTATGAAATACGTATGTAATGTATGCGGATACGTTCACGAGGGAGATCCCATTCCCGAGAAATGTCCCGTTTGCGGCGCTCCCGCATCAAAATTTTCTCCCATGTCCGAAGATATGGCATGGGCAGCCGAGCATGTTGTAGGTGTTGCAAGTGACGCTCCCGAAGATATCAAAAACGATTTGAGAGCAAACTTCAACGGAGAATGTTCGGAAGTAGGTATGTATCTTGCAATGTCAAGAGTTGCTTTCAGAGAAGGTTATCCCGAAGTAGGTCTCTATTGGGAAAAAGCCGCTTTCGAAGAAGCCGAACATGCCGCAAAATTCGCTGAATTGCTCGGCGAAGTATTGACGGATTCCACAAAGAAGAATCTCGAAATGAGAATCGAAGCCGAAAACGGCGCTACAGCAGGCAAGACAGACCTTGCAAAACGTGCAAAGGCCCTCAACCTCGATGCCATTCACGATACCGTTCACGAAATGGCGCGTGACGAAGCAAGACACGGAAAAGCATTCAAAGGTCTTTACGAAAGATATTTCAAATAGGATTATTCAAAAACTGTGGGAGAAGTCTCACAGTTTTTTTATTGTTTAAAAAGGATTATTTATGGGAAAAAACTGCAATCTTTGCCCAAGACAATGCAATATCGACAGAAGTGCCGGCAGAGGATTTTGCAATGCGAACGAAAACGTTTTTCTTGCGAGAGCCGCACTGCATTTTTTCGAGGAGCCTTCGATAAGCGGCAGCGAAGGAAGCGGCGCCGTCTTTTTTGGCGGCTGCAATTTAAGATGCGTTTTCTGCCAAAACGAAAGGATTTCAAGGGGACTCACGGGAAAAGAAGTTTCCGTGGAAAAACTTGCGCAGATTTTCCTGTCGCTTGAATCGCAGGGTGCTAACAACATCAATCTCATTACTCCCTCCCACTATGTTTATGCGATTAAGGACGCTTTAATCCTTGCAAAAGAAGCGGGACTTAAAATTCCGATCGTATACAACACTTCCGCTTACGAATTGCCCGAAACGCTTAAGATGCTGGAGGGTCTCATAGACATCTACCTTCCTGATTTCAAATATTTCGACGATTCGCTTGCCGTCAAATATTCAAATGCCCCGGGCTACGCCGAAACAGCAAAGGCTGCGATTGCGGAAATGTTTCGTCAGGTCAAAACGCCTGTTTTCGACGATAGGGGAATTATGCAAAAAGGAGTTATCGTCAGACATCTCCTGCTGCCCCTCGGAGTAAACAACGCCAAAAAAATCGTTTCCTATCTTCACGAAACATACGGAGATTCGATTTATATTTCTCTTATGAATCAGTATACTCCGCTTGATACTCCTTCCATGGCAAAAGTCAGGGATAAATATCCCGAGCTTTTCAGAAGGGTAACAAAAAGAGAGTACGAGCGTCTGCTTGATTACGTACTCTCTTTAAATATCGTCAATGCATATTTTCAGGAGGGCGATACCGCGAAGGAATCGTTTATTCCCGACTTTGATTTAACGGGCATCGATTAAAACTTTCCCGTGGATCCGAATCCGTTTTCGCCTCTGTTTGTTTCTTCAAGTTCATCCGCAATTTCAAATTCGGCTTTAAGATACGGAACTATCGCTATCTGTGCTATCCTTTCTCCCAATTCGACCAAAAGCGCTTCTCCCGAACCGTTGTGATTGTGAAGGGCAACTTTTATTTCTCCTCTGTAATCACTGTCGATAACACCGACTTTGTTTGCCGGCGCAAGCCCTTTTTTGCACGCGAGTCCGGAACGGGCAAACACGAGTCCGACATATCCTTCGGGAATCTCCATTGCTATACCTGTTCCGATCATCTTGGTTTCCAGGGGTTTGATCGAAACGCTTTCTTCGAGGCATGCATAAAGATCCGCACCCGCGGCATACGGTGTACCATAGGTCGGAACCGTAGCGTTTTCGGAAAGTTTTTTTATCTTAACATTCATTTTTTCACCCAAAATCGAATTACAAATATTTCTTCAATACGTCAACCTTGTCAAGCTGTTCCCAGGGAAGTGAAAGATCGTTTCTTCCGAAGTGGCCGTATGCTGCGGTCTGCTTGTAGATGGGTCTTCGAAGGTCGAGCATTTTGATGATGCCTGCGGGACGAAGGTCGAAGTTTTCTCTTACTATCTCAACAATCTTCTCATCGGAAATTTTGCCCGTGCCGAATGTGTCTACCATGATGGATGTGGGTTTTGCGACTCCGATTGCATAAGAAAGCTGAATCTCGCATTTGCTTGCAAGGCCCGAAGCAACGATGTTCTTTGCAACGTATCTTGCAGCATAAGCCGCGGAACGGTCAACCTTGGTGCAGTCTTTGCCGGAGAATGCTCCGCCGCCGTGACGTGCATATCCGCCGTAGGTGTCTACGATAATCTTTCTTCCGGTAAGACCTGCGTCGCCGTGAGGTCCACCGATTACGAAACGTCCCGTGGGATTGATGAAATATTTGGTGTTTTCGTCAACCATATCCTTGGGAAGAACTTCGTCAAATACGTATTTTTTGATATCTTCGTGTATCTGTTCCTGTGTAACGTCCTCATCGTGCTGTGTCGATAAAACTACCGCATCGAAACGAACGGGTTTGCCGTTGTCGTCATATTCGACCGATACCTGGCTCTTTCCGTCGGGACGAAGATATTTAAGCGTTCCGTCTTTTCTTACCTTTGTAAGCTGACGGCAAAGCTTGTGAGCGTAATAGATGGGATAGGGCATATATTCTTCGGTTTCGTCGGTTGCGTAACCGAACATCATTCCCTGATCGCCGGCACCGATTGCTTCAATCTCGGCATCGCTCATCTCTTTGTTTCTTGCTTCAAGCGCTTTGTCAACGCCCATTGCGATATCTGCGGACTGTGAGTCCATAGCCACGAATACCGCACATGTGTTGCCGTCAAAACCGGTTTTTGCGTCATTGTAACCGATTTCGTTTACGGTCTCTCTGACGATTTTCTGATAATCCAAAACTGCCTTTGTGGTAATTTCGCCCGTTACAAGCACAAATCCGGTGCAGACAGCGGTTTCGCATGCCACACGGCTCATCGGATCGTCTTTCATGCAGGCATCAAGAATCGCATCCGATACGGCATCGCAGACTTTGTCGGGATGTCCTTCGGTTACGGATTCGGAAGTAAAAATTTTTCTTTCCATGTTGTTCTCCTAATATTTTAACTCTGTCATCGATACAGATAAAAAAATACCCCATCCAACGAGGACCGGGCATCAAATCACATTCTATACCAAAGTCCTCTTATTGTTCGATTGCTCGCTCAGGTTGGCACCTTCCGTAAACGGGGTTGCCGTGGCTTCTTGGGTCCTATGTACCTCCACCACTCTGAATAAGAGACGTGTTTTTTTATCGTATTAACCATACTATTTATTATATCCCGTGTCAATACTATTATTTGACTTTTGTCCATCTTTTTCTTATAATTTTTATAAGATTTTTGTGTGTAAAAGTGTGTGTAAAAGTGGATTTGAAAAAATAATATTTTTTCGGAAAACGGGTAAATTCTATGAAGAAAATCAAGACCAAAGAGCTTATCCCGGGATTTGTTTTAGCTGAAGACGTTTTTAATTACAACGGGCAGTTGATTCTCACCAAGGGAACCGTTCTGACCGACAAAGCCATTACCAGGCTCGAATTCTATTCGATTCTTTCGGTACGTGTCGAAGACGAAATCAAAGAGAACTTCGTTGAAGAACTCCCTCAGGGCGATTTCGACCAAATGCCTCATTCCGAAATCATCAGGCAAAGTCCGGAATTCAACGAATTCAAAGGCACCTTCGACGATACTCTGTCCGATTTCAAGAGCAGTATCAACAATATAGTCGAACTTAATTCCCCCATCAACACGGAGGAACTTTTATCCAATACGAAGAGTCTTATCGAGCAGGCCAAACATTCTTCGTTCAGCGCAATGGATATGCTTCACAACATGCGTCAGTATGACGATCTTACATTCGCGCATTCCATGAATGTTTCGCTTATCTGCAATGTCTTCGGCGGATGGCTCAAAATGAAACCCGAAGAAATCGATTTGTTGACTCTTTGCGGAATGCTGCACGATTTGGGAAAACTTAAAATTCCCGATTCCATCATAAAAAAACCCGATAAACTTACCACCGACGAATATCAGCTGGTAAAAACCCATACGGTGGAAGGTTATCATATTTTAAAAGCCCAGGGCGTGAATACGCATATTTCGAATTCGGCGCTGATGCATCACGAACGCTGCGACGGTTCGGGTTATCCTCTCGGTCTTACGTCCGACCGTATCGACGAATATGCCAAAATCGTCGGAATCGTGGATGTTTACGATGCCATGACTTCCGCGAGAATATACCGCGGGCCGATGTGTCCTTTCAGGGTTATCGAACTCTATGAAAGCGAAGGTCTGCAAAAATACGATGCTCATTACATTCTCACATTCCTTGAAAATGTAAGCAACACGTATCTTCATTACAATGTTTTGTTAAGCGACGGACGAATCGGCAAAATCGTTTTCATCAACAAAAACGCGCTTTCAAAACCGATAGTCCAATGCATGGACGAGATGGTAGATCTTTCCAAACATAAAGATCTGCATGTGGAAAAAATTCTGTAATCAAAAACGGATGCCGGGAAGCATCCGTTTTTTATGTTTTGAAAACCGTCATTATTAATTGGTGAAAATCTCGTTTCTTTCATGTGCGGCGAGAACCGTATTTCCCGCATCAACGGAATGTGTAAGCCAAACATTACCTCCGATGACGCAATTGTCTCCGATAACCGTATTGCCGCCAAGAATCGTTGCACCCGCATAGATTACGACATTGTTTCCTATGTCGGGATGACGTTTGATACCCTTAACAAGCGTACCGTCGGGATTTACCGCAAAACTCTTCGCACCGAGCGTAACACCCTGATAAAGCTTAACATGCTCTCCGATGGTTGTGGTTTCGCCTATTACCACTCCCGTACCGTGGTCGATGAAGAAATAATTTCCGATCGTTGCACCCGGATGAATGTCTATACCGGTGTTTTTATGCGCATATTCGGTCATCATTCTCGGAAGAATGGGAACTTCGAATTTGTAGAATTCATGAGCTATTCTGAAAATGCTTATCGCCTCGAACGCCGGATACGCAAGCATAACTTCCTTGGTAGATTTTGCCGCGGGATCTCCCTCATACGCAGCCTGAACATCGGTATCGAGAATTGCCTTTACGTCCGGAAGTTTCGCGAAAAAATCATCCGTGATTTTATCGACATCCGTTCCTTCGTCGCAAACGGTTTTGAGCGTGTCGGAAAGTACGCTTCTTGCTTCGAATCTGAGCGCATCGGCCGATTTATATCCCATTTCTCCGAAAATTTCGGGATAAAGCATGCTTCTGATAAAACCCGTAAGTTCTATTACCTGTTGTTTTAAATTAACGTATCCGTTCATAACTCACTCCCAATCGGGAACATACGAAGGCATCACTTCAAGTTTAAAAAGGTTTGCCTTATGTTTCCTGTCTATTAATTCTTTCTTTTCGTTATCTTCTATTTCGCCGGTTCTTATGTATCTGTCCAATTCGGCATAAGTAAATCCGAGATTGTCTTCATCGGTCTTTCCGCAAAGGCCGTCACTCGGGGCTTTATCCACGAGTTCTCCCGGGAGTCCGAGAATTCTTCCGATTTCTTTTACTTCCTGAACCGTAAAATGCGACACGGGCGAAAAATCGCCGACCGAATCGCCGTATCTTGTCGAGTATCCGACCCAGTCTTCCGACAGATTGCATGTATTTGCCACGCGTCCGTTGACACTTTGCGAAACAGCATAAACCGTGCTCATTCTGATACGCGGTCCGAGGTTGATTTTCGACTGATCGCTCATCTTCAAATCCTCGGGGAAAGCATTTATGATACCGTTCATCGCATCTTTTATATTTATAACATAATATTTTATCCCAAGGTGATTTACAAGTTTGTTAGCCATGTCGATGTCCGCCTGCTCACCGTTTGGCATAAGTACGCCGATTACTCTCTCTTTCCCGAGCGCTTCGACCAAAAGTGCGGCAACCACGGATGAATCCTTTCCGCCGGATATCCCGAGAACGGCATTGCAGCCTTTTCCGTTATTTTCAAAAAATTCCCTGATCCATTCGATGCAACCGTTCATTGCCCCGGTCAGTTTTTCTCTGTTTAAGGTGTCTGCAACTTTTTCCATTTACTTCTCTCCTTTGCAAACAATTTTCGAAATACATTATAGCATATTATGCTTTAAACTCTATATTTTCGTATGTTTAAAAAACGAATTTTTGAATCAGTTCGGTCAAGAGCACCGCCACACAGGACGATAATGCGACCACAAGAAGACCTTTTTCAAAAAATGCCACGGCAACTCCGACCAAAAGTCCCGCAATCGCGCTGTAAATGCTTCCGGTCGCAGAAAGAATCGCGGGGAAAGTCATGGCAGCCAAAACCGTGTACGGAATATACGCGAGAAACGATTTGAAAAATCTGTTATTCACTTCTTTTCTCATAAAGATGTAGGGCAAAACCCTGATAAGATAGGTCACGCCTGCCATCAGTGCGAGATATTTAAAAAATTCGGCCCAATTCATGTTTGTTCCTTCTTTTCTTCTTTTAGGGGGAATACAATCGCTCCGAAAAGCGATGCGCTTACGGCACAGATGATAACCGCAAATCCCGAAGTGATTTGGTTTATTCCCGGAACGTATGTAAAACATACGGACATAATAACAGCTATGGCAACAACTATGCTCATCTTCCACGAATGTTTCATCACGGGAACAACGATTGCTATAAACATACCGTACAAAGCCACGCCGAGGGCGCTTGTGATCATCGACGGAAGTATTTCGCCGCATACCGCACCGAGAAACGTTCCGAGCGACCATCCCACGTACGGCGCAATTATTACTCCGAGGAAATATTTCCTGCCCAGTTTTTCGGGACGTCCCATCGATACCGCAAATATTTCGTCCGTGTGAAATTCTCCGAAAAAGAGTTTTTGCGGAATCTTCATAGACAAGTCGATATGCTGCGACAGGGAAATCGACATCAGGGAATACCTGAGATTAATGATAAACTGCGAAACTATCATCTCGGCAATTCCGCCGCCCGACACCATGATCGTCAATCCCGCAAACTGTCCGGCGCTTGTTAAATTGGTCATCGAAATAAGGGTTGCCTGCCAGACATTGAGTCCGCCCGCAACCGCCAGGATACCGAAGGAAAAGGATACCGCAAGATATCCGAGTCCTATCGGAAGACCATCTGTTAAACCCTTTTTAAAGCTGCTCATTTTTCGCCGTCGTTTTCCTTTAGTTTAAAAATCACCCGTCTATTATATCATAATAATTATTTTTCCCATAAAAAATCAAAGAATCGTTTCCGATTCTTTGACTTAAAGGGGATAAATATATGAAAAACAAAAGTTTTTCTCTCTGTTATTTTGCTCTTCGAAGAGCATCTATCGGGCTTAACTTGGCTGCTTTTCTTGCGGGGTAAATACCGAAGAATACACCGATTGACATCGAAAAGAGCGCAATTCCCAAAATGAAGAAGGGATTAAAGTCCGCTATCATTGTGGCTTTTGTAAGGTTGGAGATAAGGAAGCATATGAATTCCGCTCCGCCGAGTCCGAGGAGGATGCCTATAACTCCGCCAAGGAGCGATATCGAGCCGGCTTCAACCAAAAACTGTGTTAATATCGAACCCGTTCTCGCACCCAGCGCTTTTCTGATACCTATTTCCTTGGTTCTCTCGGTAACAGATACGAGCATGATGTTCATAACTCCTATACCGCCTACGAACAAAGATATCGCGGCAACAAGCATTATAAGGAGCGTAATCATTGTCAGCGAACTGCTTATTACGGAGAAGATGGCATTGTAATCGAGCACGTAAATCAAGTTTTCGCCCCTGATATCATGCCTTGCTTCAAGAATCGCCTTGGTATGCGAGAGCACGTCCGATGCGTATTTAGAATCATCCAAAATGATTACCATCGCATCGTATCCGTCGAGAAATGCGCTTAACCCGATGGCTTCTATAAATGAATTATACGGAACTTCCGCATGTACATCCACGCTTCCGTTGCCTATAATCATATCTCCGAGCTGGGATTCGTTGTCGTCTCTGATGCCGACAATTCGGAATGTATCGCCTCTTTTGTTATAGCCGTAATAAAGATTTATCGTCATGCCCACAGCGTTTTCTGTTCCGAATATTTTTCTCGCCGAAGATTTGTCTATTACGCAAACCTTTTCGTTATATTGGCATTCTTCCTTGGTGAAATATCTGCCGTAAATAATATCGTATTTGGCTGCTTCGTCAAGCAATTCGTTGCCGAGTTTCGCAGACATCGTATAGTTCTTTAAATCCTTGTAGGATGCTTCTCCGTTTAAGGTAATCAAAGGGGAAATTCCCACGATATGTCTGTCCTTTTCCATTAACGCTTCAAGGTCTTCATCATAAAAATACAAATCGTAATCCATTGCGTAAACTTCCAAAGTGTTTCCCGCCAGATTCGAAAGTTCCTCGTCTATCGCTTTTTTGAAACCGTTACCGAGGCTTACGATGGCCACCACGGAAGAAATACCTATGATGATACCCAACATCGTCAGGAATGCTCTGACTTTATTCGATTTGATGTTAAAAAATGCAATCTTGCAATATTCTATAAATCTGCCCATTTTTTATTCCTGTCTCAAAGCTTCTATGGGATTGAGTGCGGCCGCTTTTTTTGCGGGGAAAATACCGAAAAACAATCCGATTCCCACCGAGAATAACGTAGCGCCCAACGCTATCAAAATATTTACCGAAATATGCACCGGAAGCTTTACTATCGCGCTTACCAAAAGGCAAAGTCCTTCGGCTCCGACGTATCCCAAAATCACTCCCAAGAGCCCGCCCACAAAGGTAATCATTGCGGACTCTGCCAAAAACTGTGTCATTATCGATCCGGTTCTGGCTCCGAGCGCTTTTCTGATACCGATTTCGCAAGTTCTCTCCGTAACGGATACAAGCATGATATTCATAACGCCTATACCGCCTACGAGAAGTGAGATGGCCGAAACGAAACCTATAAACATTGTCACATAACCGATAATGCGGTTGATATCTTCCATGTAGGATTCAAACGAATCGATTTTGAAACACTCTTCTCCTCTGACGTCATGCCTTGCTTCAAGGATGGAGACGATTCTCTTAAGAATGTTTTCGATGTCCTCATCTTCCGAAGAAACAAGCATCGAGTTCATATAATCCATATACCATGTATCGCCGGTCGCATATATATAATGCGAATAAGGTACTTCAAGTTTAAATCTCGTGTTTGATGCACCCGACAAAAGATTCATAAGTTCCGAATCCTTGGCTTTTCTTACACCGATGATTCTGTACTCAAGTTCCGCATCGTAAGTTTCCACTATTACCGTCTGACCGACAACATCGGTACTTCCGAAATACGATTGAGCTCCGACTTCATCGATGATTGCCACGTTTTTGCCCGTCTTGCATTCATCTTCTGTAAAATACCTTCCGCAAAGCAATCCTTCAACGGAATAGTATTCATATGTTTCGTTTACCATGTAATACTCTACGGTAAAATCACCTTTTACGGAATGTGATGTTCCGATAATCACCTGTTCCGGAGTACACATTTTCAGACCGTCCACGTTTTCTTTGATATATTCGATATCATCTATGGTTACGTCTTCTTCACCCACGGTGTAGATGTATGTCTGGCCTCTGAAAAGATCTCCGAGCGAACCGTCAAGTGCATTTTTGACTCCGCTTCCGAGACCCGTGATCATGATAACGGACGCTATACCGATAATGATTCCGAGCATGGTCAGAAACGTTCTTCCCTTATTGGAAGTAATGCTTTTATATGCTATTTTTACATATTCAAAAAACTGTCCCATTTATTTTTCCGTCATAGATATTAAAGTTTATTCTTCACTGACGCTTTCTTCGGTTGTTTCTCCGGTAAGACCGCCGAGAATGCTGTTCATCTGTTCTTCATCAACCGGAACTACCGTTGCACCTTCAATAACCGCGGAAGTCACATAAGAAACCACTCTGTCGTTCTCATCGATTCCTTCGATAATCTGTGTGCGTTCTTCGGATGAAATACCGATTGTAATGCTCTTCTTTTCAACTATATTCTGCTCGTTTACAACGAAGACAAAATATCCGTTGCTGTCAACATTGATTGCTTCCGAAGGAATGGTCATGCACGAATCTTCATGCGCCGTAACGATAACGTTTTTAGCCTCGATTCCCAGATAAATGTCATCGTCGGGATTGTTGATCTTGATAACCGCCGAAACGCTTGCCTGACCGCTTGCGGATATTGCAATACGGGCGATTCTCGAGATTTCTCCTTCGTAATCCTTGTCAAGAATCGTTATCTTAACCTTCTGGCCTTCTTTGATCTTCGAAAGGTCTTTTTTGCTTACGGATACCGCAACGCTTACATCGTCGATACTCGAAAATTCAATCATTTCAGTACCGGTGAGCGAAGTGGTCATTCCTTCGGATACGTAAACACCGGTTACGATTCCGTCAAAAGGAGCCAAAAGACATCCGTCTTTGAATTTCTGAAGTTCCTCGTATGCATTGCCGGATTTCAAAGTGCTTAATTCTCCCTGAAGCTGGATGTTTTCGCGGTCATACGAGTTGCCGAGCTGTTTCTGATATGCCTCAACCGTGGATTTTGCACTTTCGAGTTTCATTTTATTGCTTTCAAGATCCGATTTGTTTTTGCTGTAATCCGTCTGTGAATCTCCGAGAGATCTGTTGATATTGGTAATTATGTCTTTCTGTTCCTGAATTTTCTTTTGATATTCGGCTATTTTGTTAGGCTCCGATTCAAGGGCAATCAATCCCTGGTATTTTGTAATCTCGATATTGCAAAGGTTGGTCTGAATCTCAACATTGGTTGCAAATTTGGTTAAAGCATCGTCTTTTTCGTAGTAATCAACCTTTTCCTGATTCTTTTTGATTTCTTCCTCGTATTTTTGTACGTCGGCCTTAGCTTCCGCAAGTTTGCTCCAAAGCTGTCCGTCCGATACGGCCTGGCTGGAATTGCTGTTCTCTGCGATCTTGTCGCTTAATTCAACCTCTCTTAAAGCCACTTCGTAGGATTCTTCGTCAAATACGACAATGGGATCTCCCTTTTTGACGAATGTACCCACGGGGGTTACGCTTTTAACCTTAATGGGTGCGGGCGAATAAAAATGCTGCACGTTATCGCTTTGAACATTTCCGCTTATTTTTACTTCCTGCGTGATTTCCTCCATGGAAGTATGAGTAACATTAACCATCTGTCCCATGGCTTTCTTGGAAGCGATAATTCCTATAATCACTCCTCCGATGAGTAAAAACACAAAAAGGATAATCGCGATTACTATAATTCTTATAATGATTTTCTTTCTTTTGGCTTTCTTTCTTTTTTGAGCCGCAGCCTCAAGCTGTGCGTCAAGATCTTCTCTGTCGAGTGAAAGCTGGGGTGTATTATTCTTGCTCATATCAGTTATCTCCATTCAAATGTAAATCAATATTGTTATCTTCTTCGGGTTTAAGATCAAAATCGTTTTCTGCCGAAGCATCGGTTAATTCGATTTCGTTTGCGTCATACGGTTCTTCTTCGTCTTCTTTATATTCGTCATCATAATTCGAATCGTATTCCCTTGAACCCGAACCGTTTCTAATCTCTCTGGCTATGTCGTCTCTGTTTACGTTACCGTTATTCGAAGAATCCGAAGTGATTTTTCCGTCTTCGATATGAACGATTCTGTTCGCATTTGCTGCTATATCATTGTCGTGCGTAATGATGATAACCGTTCTGCCTTCGGAATGAAGCGTTTTTAAAATATTCATTATTTCCTTGGTCGAATGTGAGTCGAGGTTTCCGGTAGGTTCATCCGCAAGTATTACCGGCGGCGCCTGCGCTATGGCTCTTGCTATCGCAACTCTCTGCTGCTGTCCGCCCGACATTTCCGACGGCTTGTGATCCATTCGGTTTTCCAGTCCGACTTTTCGAAGTGCCTCTTTTGCCAGCGTGGTTCTTTCTTTTTTTGAAAGTCCTCTGTATATCAGAGGCAGTTCCACGTTTTCAAATGCCGTTAAATTTGCTATCAGGTTGAATCCCTGGAAAATAAATCCGATTTCCTGATTTCTGATATCCGAAAGCTCATCATCGCTTAAAAGCGATACATCCGACCCGTGCAGAAGATATATTCCGCTGGTGGGTACATCCAGACAGCCCAACATATTCATAAGCGTGGACTTACCGGATCCGGAATGACCGATGATGGCTACGAACTCGTTTTCTCCGATTGACAGGGATACGTGATCGAGTGCTCTAACTTCGTTTTCACCCGGATTGTAAATCTTGCACATATTCCTGATTTCAATTAATGAAGCCATGTCCTCTCCTTAATATTCTTTCTTTTCTATTATTTTTATGCTGATTATCAATGATATGATATATATAATTACCGATACGGCCAGTCCCGCACCAAGCAGCATTCCCACATTAAAAAACTGCATCGAGCCGAAGTTTTCGAATCCTATGCCCATTTTGTTTTTCATAAAATCAACACTGAATGCGCCGAGGGATGCTATGACTCCGCCTATCGCAAACACTATTCCGATAATTACGAATACCACGATTCTGCTTCTGTTGTGTCCGAATTTGTAGGTTACCGGAATCATCAGCGAAGGAATTACGAGAATCGGAATTATAAAGGATAACAGTTCCGTTATCAGTTCCGTACCGAACGGTCTTTTAAGAATCAAAGTGCAAAAAATTGCCGCAACCGAACTTATTATCCATGCAAAGCAGCCTATAATAAGCGAAAGAACATATTTTTCGATAATATATGTTTTTCTCGAATAAGGCATTGCCATCAGGAACGCAAGACCGTTGTTCATTTCATCATATGCACAGGTTGTAACGCAGAGCGTTGCGCATATCAAACATGTGTATCCCACGATAAATGAAGGATCATGCATAGAGTAAAAGCAAAGGAACGCACATAAGAGAATAATTATCATTAACCATTTCTGTTGTCCTATGATTTTAAAATCTTTTACCAAAAGACCTTTCATGCTTTCTCTCCTTTGATGATAATAGTCATCATTTCATCAACACTCATCTTTTCCACAACTATCGACGGATAATTTTCGATGTAGTATTCTTTCTCGTCGGTTAAGCATTCATATCCGTACTTTTCTTTTTTGTATGCTTTGATATGGCTCTTATCAATTTCCTTAAATGCCTCTTCATCTATTTTAAGCGCCGCATATTCCGATAAAAGTCTGTCGGTATCGTCCATGAAAACAATCTTTCCGTCATGAATCATCGTAATCGTGTCGCAAAGCTTTTCAACATCCGATGAAATATGGGAACTGATAATAACCGTTCTCTCCTCGTTTTTTTCCATATATTCGCGAATTTCGTCGAGGATATCGTCTCTTACGACCACATCGAGTCCTACCGTCGGTTCGTCGAGAATCAAAACATCGGTGTCATACGAAAGAGCCGTAATCACTTTAAGTTTGGATTTCATTCCGCCCGAAAAATCCTTAATGATTTTGTTGTCCGGAATTTTATATTTTTCGCATTTATCAAAAAAGAATGTTTCGTCAAAAGTCGGATATGTTGCCTTCATGATTTTCGCAATATCCTTAACCTTAAACACTTCGTTGAAAAACGAGTCGGTTAAGACATATCCGATTTTCGCTTTGTCTTCGTATTTAAAATCTTTTATGTTTTTACCGTTTATTTCTATTGAGCCTTCTTTGTAAGAAACAAGTCCCAAAAGTGCCTTGAATGTCGTACTTTTTCCGGCACCGTTTGTTCCGACCAGGGCATTGATTGTTCCCGAAGCAAATTCCATGGAAACATCAAGACTGAAATCTTTATAATTCTTTTTAAGTCCCTCAATTTTAATCATAATGTATCCCTCATTCTTCGATAATCATTTCAAACATTTCTTTAATCTGATCTCTTGAAATACCGTAACCTTCCGCCTTTTCAAAAGCATTTCTCAGAGAATCCTCAATTTCCCTGATCCTGCTTTCCTTAATAAATTCGGAATTGTTTCCGTTAACGAATGTGCCTTTTCCGTGAACCGTTACGACAAAACCGTCGGACTCGAGTTCGTCATAGGCCTTTTTCACCGTAAGAGCACTGATGTTCAAATCCCTTGACAAAGATCTTACGGAAGGAAGCATTTCGTTTTCTTTTACCGTACCGTCTGCAATCTGAGATTTAACCTGCATGATTAACTGCATGTAAATCGGTACCATCGAAGAATTATTGATTATTACCTTCATTTTTCTCCACCGTTTTTTATACCCCTGGACGCGCAACTGTTATACTGTGTAACAAACACCTTATAACAGTAAACACTATATAACAGTGTATAACACTTGTCAATATGGTTTTCGTATTTTTTTAAAAAAATTTCCAACGGCTTTTGTGCCGTCGGAAATCATTTGTCAAAAAATATCATATTTTCAAGCTTTTTTCTCGCCTTTTCACTATCGGTTTCGTAATCTTCCAATTTGGGAGTCGGGTGTTGGTAGATATTTCCTCCCTTGGTATGGACTTCAATATCCTTTACCACGCATTCGTATTTAATGCCCGCCATATCCGGCTCGTCCCCTTCTTTTTGGATTTTGGCCGGACGCGAAGTTATTTTGGCCATGAACAAACATATAACAAATGCGGCAAAAAAAGCCGTAAGAATGCTACAAATTATAAGAATCGGCAATTTCGTCACCCCCTCTTCTCTTTAAATGCGGCGGTTGTCTGGTAGTCAGTTCGTTGTGATAATTAATCAGGTCCATGCAGGTGAAAAAACTTCCCGCAATAAGGCACGCACCCGCAAGCATATTCAAAAATGCGATTTGCGGGGCAGCCAAAAGTATGCCCGCAACAATGACAAGGCTGATCATTCCGGCAAAAATGCCGTAATATTTCGCACTGTTTACTATTTTACCGCCTCTGATAAATCCCATTACCGCCAATACGGCATTTCCGAATGTAAGAATAAATTTAAACGCTATGTCATATATTCTTAAATCAAATTTAAATACGGATACCAAAAGAGCGATTAAATATATAATACCGGGAATGATTTCGGATAAATTCCACGTGGCAAACAATCCCTTAATATCCCTTTTCGTCATTTCCATGTTTTCTTCTTTGTTTTTTCTGATATAAACGACTCCGGTTTTCCTGTGAAATTTGCCTGCGTCCTCCGAATCCTCGTCACGAATCTGCATGATTTTCATATCTATAAAATAATAAACATACATTACTATCGAAATAATTAACGCAACATCCAGAAACGCAAAAGCGGAACTTTGTTTGAAAGCACTCAAAATAAATGCAAACGGTACCGTAAAGAGCGCCGCAAGAATCAAAGATGCTGTAATGTATTTCTTTTTTGATATGGGAAAATCGCTCGCTGCGCGTCCCGTCTGACCGTTAACGGTCATATATGCAACCTTTTTGCCGCTCTTAAAA